>DATMXP010000008.1 GCA_035561515.1 Terriglobales bacterium
TTTTGCCGACGGCCGCCGACTAATGACTAACGACTGGCCTCTTCTAACTCCTTTGTTCTCATATATGCGCCGTCTAACTCCTTTGCTTTCATATACAGATTCTCCATATATGAAAACAAAGGAGTTAGAAGAGGCCAGTCGTTAGTCATTAGTCGGCGGCCGTCGGCAAAAGCTCTCCTCCCTCAAGAGTCGGCGTCGACTACAGGGATTCTTCCCCTTCCGCTTCAAAACCCAAGTACAGAGGTTCTTCGGCTACGCCTCAGCACTCAAAATGACAAAAACCAAAACCATCTACATTTTCAGGATAGCAATTGAGGTGGGGGTACCATGTCACGGTCTTGAAATTTATTTTGCGAGTGTTTTCAAGACTTTGCAGTGAACGAGGGCGTTAGACTCCCTTGACAACAAATTTCCGGAAATGGGAATTGGGGGCGTTTGCGGTACGACGGGCACCGACAGGAATGTCGGTGCCACATTTCTCGGAGCGCGCAATTATTGCAGCTTGGTGACTTCTCCGGTTTCGAGAGAGTAGTAGGCCGGAATAATGGTGAGTTTGCCTTCGTCGACGGCTTTCTTCAGCACTTCGCTCTCGGAGAGAACATGTTTCGCCACGGTTTGGACGTGGTCGCGAATTGCGAGGTCGAGGGTTTCGGGCCGATTGGGGTCCATCTTCGAGCAGGAGGAAGCGATCGGCTTGAGGACGGCGCCGAGATTGGCTGATTCGGATTTGGCTCCGGAACAGGCGGCAGTTACGGCGCCGCAGCTCTGGTGTCCGAGGACAACGATGACGGAGGAACCGAGATGCTCGACGGCGTACTCGAGGCTGCCGATGGAGATGGGATCCTCGTCTTCTCCGGCGGAGCGAACGACGAAGAGGTCTCCGAGTCCGGCGTCGAAGATGAACTCAGGGGGAACGCGGCTGTCGGAGCAACTGAGAATGGCAACCCGCGGATGCTGGGTTTTCACGAGCGCCTTGCGATCGGCGATGACGTTGCGTGGTTCAGCTTTTCCGGCAACGAATCTCTGGTTACCGGCGGCAAGACTTTTCCAGACGTGGTCGGCGGAAACAGGAGCCGGTACGGCATGCTGAGCGACGGCGGAAACAGCCGTCAGGAGCGGGAGCGCGATCAACAAACACGCATGCAGGTGGCGGGACATAATCCTCCAGGAAGAATGGCAATGTATAAGCGACTCCGATGATGCTAGGGGAACGACGAGTGACGAGGATGTGAGGAGTGTCACCGATGTGGGGTGGAGAGGATATGCGCGCTTAACGCGGACAGACTGGAATGCGGGGGACCCGATATCTAGTCGGGGAGGCCGATACGGCGAAGCATATCTGCGAATCGCGGGTCGGAGCGGAGGTTATCCAACGTGGGGTCCACTTTCAGAAAGAGGACATTCCGAGCGTGGTCGCGTGCCGCCGACTCCAGAAATTCGAAGGCCTTGTCGATCTCGCCGGCCTGGGCGTATTCCATAGCGATGCTGGCCTTCCGCGCACTCCCGAAGGTGTTCGTTGATTCGAGCATGCGTGCGATCGCCTTGAGGGTTTCGGAAGGGCCTTTCTTCGGATAATTGTCGTCGATTGCCTGAACGCCAAGAGTGTTTCCGGAAAGAACCCAGGACCTACGGATATCTGCGAACGCCTCGTCAAAGCGCCGGAGCTTCAGATAAACAAAACCGCGGTGCAGGTAGGCCGGATGGTAGCCAGTGTCGAGCGTCATCATTTGAGTGAACTGAGCGATGGCATCGTCGTAGCGGCGATTGAAATACAGCATGCGACCGTAGTTGATGTTAATAAGCAATGACAAGGGATCGAGGCGAAGGGCCTGCCGCATTTCCGCCAGTCCTTCGTCGAGGTGACCTCGGGCGGCGAGAAAGTAAGCGTACTGGCTGCGATTGATGGCCGAGCTGGGATCCAACTGAAGGGCGCGGCGATATTCTTTTTCGGCTGCGTCCCAGTTCCAGTCAGAGACGAGGTAAACGGTCGCGAGGGCACAGTGGGCTTCGGCGAGGGACTCGTCGAGGCTCAGGGCTTTGCGCGCAATCGCACGCGCGTCGATCGGTTGTGATGCCGCTGTTGGATTGAGCGTTACAGAAAACGCGAGGCCTGCGTACGCCGGGGCAAAGTTGGGATCCTTCTGAATTGCGACCTGGTACGCCGCAATGCCGCGCTGGAAATTGGATCGATTCGTGAAATACAGTGCCTGCAAATAGGCCTCGTGGGCCTCGGGGTTTACCTTAGGTAAGGCGGCCGTTCGCGCTTTCTGGTCGGCAGAGAGCTTGATTTGGATCTGGCCGGCAATGTCGTGAGCCACTTCGGCCTGCAAGGTCAGAATGTCTCGCATGTCGCGATCGTAGCTTTCGGTCCAGATTGGACGGTCAATACGGGCCTGAACAAGGCGCGTGCGTATTCGGACTTGATCGCCATCGCGCAAGACCGAGCCTTCCACAATTCCATCGACGTCAAGTTCCTTTGCGATTTGCGGCAGGGTTTTCTTCGTGTCCTTCAGACGCATTGCCGAGGTCATGGAAATGACTCGAAGCGGTTCGAGGCGCGACAGCTCAGAGATGAGGGCTTCGGTCATGCCGTCAGCGAAGTAGTCCTGCTGGGAGTCGTGCGAGAGATTCTGGAGTGGCAGGACCGCTATGGAACGGATGTGCGGCGGAAACGCCCGGTACCAGAGGTCTCGTCCTTTAAGGAGCGCAAGGGCGGAGAGGAGGAGAGCGAGCGCAGCGGCAACGATCCAGCGGGTGCGAAGCCGTGTTTTCTTTTCGACGGGAGAGGCGACTTCCTTAAGTTCTCCGATGAAGCGATAGCCGTGGCGCGGGAGTGTCTCGATAAAGCGGGGCGTGTCAGCTTCATCCCGGAGCGCCTGGCGAAGGCGCTTTACCGCAGTGTTGAGGCTGCGTTCGTAGTCGACGTAGATTTCGGTGGGCCATAGGCGGTGGCGGAGGTCTTCTCGGGTGACGACATCGCCGGGGTGTTCGAGAAGCGTGACGAGAACCTGGAATGGCTGGTCCTGGAGACGGGTCTTCTGGCCGTTGTTGCGCAGCTCGGCGGTCTTGAGATCAAGTTCGAATTCCGCAAACCGAACAGAAGGTCCGTTCAGGGGCATTGAGGCCACTCCGAAGGTTCTTAGTTTGCCCTCTGAGCGCAGATTCTAAGTCCATTCCTCGTGGATGTACTTGAGAATCAAGGACTTTGGAAGCCGTGATTCCCATTTTGGGTTTAAGGCCGTCACATACATTTCACACGCTTGACACATGTAAGTGTCTTGTCGGGACACATCGATCGCGAGAGGGTGAGCTCGTCAAGCGCAGAGATTCGATCCTGCGTGAAAGGAGCTGAGCCATGAAAAGAGTGATCGCAGTGATGGTGTTAATGGTGCTGCTGGCGGCAGCGGCTGTCGCACAACAGAACTATCGGTTCGTGCGCGCGGATATCCCGTTCAATTTCCAGGTAAATGGGCACACAATGCCGGCCGGGAAATATGACTTCTGTTGGAACCGGAGCTTTGTGGCCGCGGTGAAGCTGGTAAGTACGACAAATGCGGACCAACCGATCCGGTATGCGCAAGTTAGTGCGGTAGAAAACGAGGCTAAGGATGGGACGGCCAAGGTGATCTTCCGCCAGACTGGTGCGACGTATGTGCTGCGGGCGATCAAACAACCGGGAGAAGGAAGGGTCAATCTATCGATGCCGAAGGACCAGATGAAGTATCAACTGGCGCGGGACGTAGAGATCGAGGCGCAGGCTGGAAAGTAATAAGGGGCCTGATGTGGAATCCCACATCTGCCAAAGAGGCAGATGTGGGGCACCGCTCATTTTGCGACTACTTCTGCGAAGGTGACGAGGTCGCGGGCGGACTGGAGCGCGTAATTGAGGACGCGGTCCGGAAGCACGCCGAGATAGATGGTCGCGACGACGCAGGTAACGAGAGCGACAGCGAGTCCGGCGGGCATCTTGATGGCCGGAGTTTCTTCGCTCGGTTCCCGCATGTACATGACGACGATCACGCGCAGGTAGTAGTAGGCGGCGATGGCGCTGTTGATGACACCGATGATGACGAGCCCGGTGAGGTTCGACTGCATCGCTGCATGGAAGACGTAGAACTTGGCGAGAAAGCCTCCGGTGACCGGGATGCCAATCAGCGAAAGCAGGAAGATGGTGAGGATGGCGGCGAGGCCGGGGGCACGACGGCCGAGTCCGGCATAGTCGTCGATGGTGACGTATTTCTCTCCGACGCTAGCGAAGTGACTGATGACGGCGAAGGCGCCGACGTTCATCGCGGCATAGGCGGCGGTGTAGAAGATGGCGGCGGAGATGCCGACGTCTTTCGCAGCGGCGAAGGCGACGAGCAGGTATCCGGCGTGCGCGATGGAGGAGTAGGCCAACATGCGCTTGACGTTGTTCTGCACGAGCGCGCCGATGTTGCCGATGGACATGGAGAGCACAGCCGAAACCCAGACCAGCCAGAACCAGCCCGGAGCGGCAGTCGCGAACAGGACGCGAAGCAACACGGCGAAAGCAGCGGCCTTCGGCCCGGTGGACATGAGCGCGACGACCGGTGCGGGCGCGCCTTCGTAGACGTCAGGCGTCCAGACGTGGAAGGGCGCGGAAGCGATCTTGAAGGCGAGTCCGACGAACATCATGGCGACGCCGGCATAGGCGAGCGGGGAAGCGCCGCCCTGAAGCACCTTGGCGATGGCGTAGACGCTGGTGGACCCGGTGGCACCGAAGATGAGTGCGATTCCGTAGAGAAAGAAGGCGGTGGCGAACGATCCGAGCAGGAAGTACTTCACCGACGACTCGATGGAGATGGCGACACGGCGACGGAATCCGGCAAGGATGTAAGTGGCGATCGACGAGATCTCGAGCGCGATGAAAATGAGGACGAGTTCAACGGCGGCGGACATAAGCATCTGTCCGACGGCGGCGAGCAGGATGAGTCCGTAGTATTCGCCGTACTTGATGCCCTGGACCTTGAGGTACTCGAACGAGGCAAGTATGACGACCGCGGTAATAATGCCGATCACGACGTGGAAGAAGACGGAGAAGGTGTCCACGCGGATCATGCCGAAGAAGCCGTAGCCCATGTGGCCAGCCTGGTAGATGCTGGCGCCGATGGAAAGAAGCGCGCCGATAAGCGCGACGATGCCGAGCTGCTTACGGTCACTATTCTGATCGACGAAGGCTTCGGCGACCATGACAACGGTGCCGAAGACGACGAGGATCAGCTCGGGCAGGAGCCGGATGTAGTCGGCGGCAAAAAGTTGGGGAATCATCGTCCCATCACCTGTGCTGTGAACTGCGTTGCGTAGTTGAGGATGGCCTGCGAAGCGGGATCGATGGCGCGCGTCCAAATGACCGGAACGACGCCCATGATCAGGGCCGCGGCGGCAAACGGAAGCAGGATGGCGCGTTCGCGTCCGTTGAGGTCTACGAGCTGGCGGTTCACGTCGTGTTTAATCTCACCGAAAAAGACCCGTTGATAGAGCCAGAGCATGTAACAGGCGCTCCAGATCACGCCGGTGGCGGCAACGATGCCCCACACGGCTTTGGCCTGGTAAGCGCCCGCGAGTACGAGAAATTCACCGACGAAGCCATTGAGCAGCGGGAGGCCGATGGAAGCCAGCGTCACGATAAGGAAGAACGTGGCGTAGACCGGCATCGGGGTGGCGATGCCACCGTAGTCCTTGATCTCGTAGGTGTGGCGGCGTTCGAAGATCATGCCGCAGAGAGTGAACAGCGCTCCGGTGGAAACGCCATGCGCGAGCATTACGAAGGTGGCGCCGGTAAGGCCCATCTGCGTGAAGCTGAAGATGCCGAGTACGACGAAGCCAAGGTGGCTCACGGAGGAGTAGGCCACCAGCTTCTTCATGTTCGGCTGAACCATGGCGACGAGCGCGCCGTAGACGATGCCGATGATGGCGAGGATGATGATCCACCAGGCGTTACGGTGGGACTCGGCGGGGAAGAGGCCCAGGTTGAAGCGGAGCAGACCGTAGGTGCCCATCTTCAGCAGAACACCGGCGAGGATGACGGATCCGGCGGTGGGCGCTTCGACGTGCGCGTCAGGCAGCCACGTGTGGAACGGGAACAGCGGCACCTTCACGGCGAAGGCGACAAAGAAGCCGAGGAAGAGCCACTTGCCCGCGCCGGAGAGATCCGTGTTTAGCAGCGCCTGCTGGATGACCGGGAAGTCGAAGCTGCCGGTCTTCGCGTACAGCCAGAGGATCGCCGCGAGCATGAAGACGGAGGCGATCATGGTGTAGAGGAAGAACTTCACGGCGGCGTAGACTCGGCGCTCGTGTCCGAAGACGCCGATGAGCAGCGCCATCGGGATGAGGCTGGCTTCCCAGAAGAAGTAGAAGAGGAAGAGGTCGAGCGATACGAAGACGCCGATGATGGCCGAGGTGAGCATCAGCAGCAGGATGTGGAATTCCTTGACGCGCTCATGCACGGAGTGCCACGACATCAGCACGCAGAGCGGCAGGAGGAAGGTGGTCAGCACGACCAGCCACATCGAAACGCCGTCGACACCCATGTGGTAGTGGATGTTGGGGCTGGTGATCCACTGGGCGTTGACCTCGAACTGGAAGCCCTGCTGTCCGGGAATGAAGTGGACAGGCAGGTGCAGCGAGAGGATGAACGTCAACACGGCGACGAAGAAGGTGAAGAGACGGATATCGCGCTCACGCCGCGGGAAGAACATGAGGAGCAGGGCGCTGCCCATCGGCACGAAGGTGACCAGGCTCAGGATGAAGGGATCGAGTACGTGTGTGTTCATCGTGCACCTGCCGTCCAGATCATGAAGGCGATGACCACGGCTGCGCCGATGGCCACCCATCCGGCGTAACTTCGTATATTGCCGGATTGCATTCGCCGGAATCCGTTGGAGACGTCTTTGGCGGCACTGGCAGTCTCGTTGATAGTGCCGTCGATCAGGCCGGCATCAATCGTGCGCCAAAGAATGCGAGTGGAGCCTTCGACGATTGGCTTCACGATAGCGGCTCCGTAGAACTCGTCGACGTAGTACTTGTTGGAAAGCGTGTTGTAGAGGCCGCGCATTCTGTTGGCGTAGATCGCCGGGAGTTCGGGGCGCCGGTGATAGAAGAACCAGGCGACGAACAGTCCGAGGGCGAAGCTGCCGATGGCGGCGTACATCAGGTTGTGCTCAAGAGCTTTCTCGTGCTCGGCTTCCGCGGCGGCTGCGGCAGTGTGTTCGCCAGCAGCTTCGGATGCAGCGCCGTGGCCTTCTGCGCCAGCCATGCCTGAAACCGTCGCGGCGGGGAGGCCTTCGGAGTACTCCGAGAAGACAGGAGCGAGGAACTGGCCGATGCGGTTGTTGCCCGGGGTTCCAATGAATCCGCCGACGACGGAGAGGATGGCGAGGAACACGAGCGGAAGGACCATCACCATGGGGCTTTCGTGTGCGTGTCCGTGATGATGATGTTCCTCCTGGCCTTTCTTCTCGTCGTGATGGCCATGTCCGGCAGCGGCCGGGGTTCCGCGGAACTCACCGAAGAAGGTGAGGAACCATTGGCGGAACATATAGAAGGAAGTCATGAAGGCGGTCAGCAGCAGGACTCCCCAGAAGACCTTGGAGCCGTAAGGGCTGGTGAAGGTCTTGAAGAGGATCATGTCCTTGGAGAAGAAGCCGCTGAACAAAGGCGCACCGGCGATGGCGAAGGTGCCGGCCGTCATCGTCCAGAAGGTCCAGGGCATTTCCTTGCGGAGGCCGCCCATCTTGCGCATATCCTGTTCGCCGCTGAGTCCGTGAATGACGGAGCCGGCAGCGAGGAAGAGCAGGCCCTTGAAGAAGGCGTGCGTCATCAGGTGGAACATGGCGGCGGTGTAGGCGGCAACGCCCGCGGCGGCGAACATGAATCCGAGCTGCGAGACGGTGGAGTAGGCGAGCACGCGCTTGATGTCGTGCTGCACCATGCCGATGGTGGCCGCGAAGAATGCCGTCAGGACGCCGATGATGGCGACGACGAGCAAGGCGGTTGGCGCACGGTCAAAGATGGCGTGCGACCGGGCGACCATGTAGACGCCGGCGGTGACCATCGTGGCGGCGTGGATGAGGGCGGAGACCGGTGTGGGGCCTTCCATCGCATCGGGGAGCCAGACGTATAACGGGATCTGGGCTGACTTGCCGGCAGCGCCGCCGAGCATGCAGAGGCCGACGATGGTAAGTAGTCCGATACCTGCGGTTTCAACCGGAAGCTGCGCAGCCTTTTCGAAGACTTCGGAGAAGGTAAGCGTGCCGAAGTTCTTGACAAGAAGGAAGAGGGCGATCAGGAACGAGAAGTCGCCGATACGGTTGACGATGAAAGCTTTCTTGCCGGCGGCGGAAGCGGAGTCGCGCAGGAAGAAGAAGCCGATGAGCAGGTAGGATGCGAGTCCCACGCCTTCCCATCCGACGAACATGAGGAGGTAGTTGTCGGCGAGCACCAGCATGAGCATGAAGAACATGAACAGGTTCAGGTACGAGAAGAAGCGGTAGTACCCGCCTTCATGCTCCATGTATCCGGTGGCGTAGACGTGGATGGCGAAGCCGATGGTGGTGACGATCAGCATCAACAGCAAAGAGAGCTGATCGAGTTGGAAACCGTAACGGACGCTGAAGCTTCCGGCACGGATCCAGGCGCCATGGGATTCGAGAACGGGAAGCTGCGCCGAAAGCGCGACGTACCAGGCGTAAACCATGGAGACGCCGGGGAACAGAAGCGCGATCGACTTCACTACCGTCTTAGAAAAGTGCCGGCCAAAGATGCCGTTGATCGCAGATCCGATCAGCGGGAGCACTGGAACCAGCCATAAATTCCAATTCTGCATAGATAGAGTCCGCTACAGCTTCAACAAGTTCACGCGATCGGGATTCAGGGTTTCGCGTGTCCGGAAAACGGCAATGATGATGGCGAGTCCGACGGCCGCTTCCGCGGCGGCGACTACCATGACGAAAAAGACGAAGACCTGTCCGCTGAGCGCCTGCCAATACGAGGCGAAGGCTACGAAGCTCAGGTTGACGGCGTTCAACATCAGCTCGATCGACATAAAGATGGTGATGATGTTGCGCTTGATGAGAAAGCCGGTCACTCCACAGGCGAACAGGAGGGCACTAAGAACGAGATAGTAGGAGAGAGGAATCATTAGCTCTCCCTCCGGGCGAGTACGACGGCGCCCATGATGGCGATAAGGATCAAGACCGAAGTGATTTCGAAGGGCAGCAGGAAGTCTCCGAAGAGGAGGCGACCGATGCCTTTGGCGGAGCCGTAAAGAGAGCCAACGCCGACGGTTTCGCCGCTCGGGTTGCTCTTGAGGACGATCCAGGTGGTGAGCACCGAGAGGATGATCATGCCCGGAATGCCGAAGAGCAGTGCGATCCTGCTGCCACGGGAGTGTTCTTCCTCGCCAGCATTGAGAAGCATGATGACGAAGACGAACAGCACCATGATGGCGCCCGCATAAACGATGACCTGTACGGCGGCGAGGAACTCGGCGCCGAGCAGGAGATAAAGTCCGGCGAGAGCACCCATGACGACAACCAGCGACAGAGCGCTGTTGATGGGGTGCTTCTGCGCGAGCAGGTTAATGGCACCCGCCACACAGATTGCGCCGAAGATGATGAACAGAACTAAATGGAGCATGTTTGTTTGCCCAAAACCGTACTAGGCCATTAGCGCCACAACCAGGCCCGTGATCAAGATATTGGCCAGCGCGAGCGGCAGCAGGAATTTCCAACTGAACGCCATCAACTGGTCGTAGCGGAAACGCGGTAACGTTCCGCGCACCCAGATATACAAGAACAGGAAGAACAGTACGCGCAGCAGGAACCAGCCAACCGGGAGCAGGTCGCGGAGCCACTGTGGTCCAAAGACCGGACCGCTGTAGGCGCCGAGGAACAAGATCGAGGCGAGGCAGGCAACGGTGACCATGTTCGCGTACTCGGCCATGAAGAACATCGCGAACTTCATGGAGCTGTACTCGGTGTGGTATCCGGCAACGAGTTCGGATTCCGCTTCGGGAAGGTCAAAAGGAATGCGGTTGGTTTCCGCGAACGCCGCCATCAGGTAAATGAAGAAGGCGACGAACTGTCCCTTGAAGATGTTCCACTTGGGAATGAACCCGAGCCAGGTGCCCTGTTGCTGTTCGGCGATCTCGCGCAGGCTGAAGGTGCCGGTGATGATGAGCACGCCGACGAGCGAAAGCCCAAGCGCGACTTCATAGCTGACCATCTGCGAGCTGGCACGCAAGGCTCCAAGCATGGAGTACTTGGAGTTCGAAGACCACCCGGCAAGCGCGACGCCGTACACACCGATCGAAGTGATACCGAGAATGATCAGCAAGCTGATGCTGGTGTCGGTGATCTGGAGCGGGATGCGATGACCGGCAACGGTCACGGCTCCGCCGACTGGGATCAGCGAGATGGAGATAAGCGCCGTGGCAAGCGCCAGCATGGGCGCGAGTATGTACAGAAACTTGTGTACGTACGGCGGCGTCAGATCTTCCTTGAAGATGAACTTCAGGCCGTCGGCGAGCGGTTGCAGCAGGCCGAAGGGGCCGACGCGCGTGGGTCCCCAACGATTCTGGATGCGCCCGACGACTTTGCGCTCAAGCAACACGGTGTAAGCCACGATCGTCAAAAGGGCACCGAGGAAGATCGCGATCTTGATCACCGAGGCAATCAGGAATGTACCGGTACTAAGTTCTCCAGTTGGCAAGTTCGTATCTCGTTTCCTAAAACAACCACCACAGAGGCACAGAGACGCAGAGGGAAATCAGTTTAAAACCCTGCGACGGATGCCATCTTTAAGAACTGGAACATTAAAGTTAATCAGCAGGCCCACTTTCTTGTTCAGCAAGCGCATATAAGTCATCAGCTGTGCTTCATTCACAGGGAGTAAGGCTTCCACTGCCTTCAACTCAACAATCACGTCCCCGACCAATAGGTCGGCACGATATCCGCACTCGAGCTTAATGCCCTTGTACTCAACCGGTATATCCACTTGACGCTCAAATCCAATGCCTCGGGACTGAAGCTCGTGGCACAAGCAAGTTTCGTATGCCGATTCCATCAATCCAGGCCCGAGCTGGCGATGAACTTCGATTGCGGCTCCGATAATAGGACGCGTCGACTCGGCAAATACTCCCGGGCTATGGACGTTCCCATTCTCCCTCGCTCGCTCTGTGTCTCTGTGGTGAATCATGTCTAGTCGGCCTGGACTTCGCTGTCAGGCACGGATTCGTATCGTTCCATTACCGAGTTCAAGGTGTTCGAGTAGCGTCCGAGAGTGCCCGAGGTAAAGAGATTGTCGTTCGCAGGAACGATCAGTTCGGGATGGCTCGGAACGGCGCCGACGGTCTTCGGAACCTCGACATGCTCGTCATTGCCTGAAAGCAAGTTTAGACGGGACACATCGTAGCCTGGCACGAGGCGCTGGATCTCGTCGAACATCGCCGTCGGATCGAACGGACTGAGTTTCGGCTCGATGCCCTGACGTACAAGCCAGACGGCGTGGCGGTCGGCTTCGCCGGCCTGCGCACCGCGGGTCTGTCCCATATCGGCACGGAGAGCCTGTCCGAAGGGAACCAGCTTGTGCACGTCGTAGCCCATCGCACCGGCGATGCGGACGATGATCTCGAAGTCGTTCTTCACGGTGGTAACGTCGCCGGCTTTTTTCAGGAGCTGGAGGTCACCACAGGTGTTGGTGAAGGTGCCGGACTTCTCGTAGGCGTTCGCGGGCGGCAGGATGACATCGGCGGTGACGGCAGTTTCCGTGAGGAACATATCCTGCACCACGACAAACGAGTTGTGCAGCGCGAACGGGTCAAGATTGAAGCGCGACACAGGGTTCGAGCCGACGATGTACATGGCCTTCAACTGTCCGGCCTTGGCGGCTTCAAACATCTGCTGAGCGTTGAGGCCGGGCTGCTTGGGAACATCGGCCATCCACTCGCCTGCGGCGCCGTGTCCCACCGGAACGTAACCGGGCAGCATGTCTGGATAGAGACCCATGTCGGAAGCGCCGCGCGAATTCGCGTAGTCACCGAGACAGATGAACTTTGCATTGGGCAGCGCGTTGATGAGGTCGGCGATGGCCTCGGACCGGAGTTCGGAACCAAAAGCGACAACGAGCTTTTCTTCGGCTCGCAGCTTGGCGCGAAGATCGGTCAGCGTTTCGGCCGTGGTGCCGGAGACCCCGAGGTTCTGCGCGGCAGCATCGTTTCCGCCCAGGAAAGAGGCGAACAGGGACTCACCGTTATCCTGCGTAACCTGCGCAAATGCGGTGGCCTGACGACGAAGCTTGATCGGGCTGGCGTTGACGATGTACAGACGTGAGCGATGCAGGCGAACATTGTTGCGCATCTGCCAGGCAAGCAAGGGATGCTGCTGGGTCGGATCGTTGCCGATCAGGAGCATGGCAGGCGCGTCGAAGACATCCCGCATGCTGGCCGTTTTGCCGGTGGTGCCGGCAAGAGCTTTCACAAAGGCCGGGTAGTCGGCGGTACGGTGATGGTCGATATTGTTCGTGCCCAAGACCGTGCGCGCGAATTTCTGGAGCAGGTAGTTCTCTTCGTTGGTGGTGCGAGTGGAGCCGATGACGCCGATGGAGTTGCCGGCCTCCTTGAACTTGCGTCCGATCAATTCGAAGGCTTCTTCCCACGTTGCCGGCTCGTGCTTGCCGTTCTTGCGAATCAGGGGCTCGGTTATGCGGTCTTCGCTGTTGGCGAAATCGAAAGCGTAACGGCCCTTGATGCAGAGGAAGTCGCCGTTGATACCGCTCTTGTCGCGGTTGTCGCCACGGACAATTTCCATACCGGTATCGCTGCGGCGAACACCGAGCGTGGTGCGGCAGCCGTCGGCGCAGTGCGTGCAGGTGGTGCCGACATGCTTCATTTCCCACGGGCGAGTCTTGTAACGATAAGCGCCAGAGGTCAATGCACCGACAGGGCATATGTCGATGCACATGCCGCATTCTTCGCAGTTGAGGTGGTCGCCTTCATTCGGTGCGATTACAGAGGAAACGCCGCGCTGCTGCACGCCGAGCGCCCAGACGTCCATACCTTCGCCGCAGACACGCACGCAACGGTAGCAAAGGATGCAGCGGGGGCGGTCGAAGTAAACCACCGGCGACCATTGCTGCTCGTCCTTGTGGTTCTTGATCTCGATGAACTTGCTCTGCGCCGCGCCGTAGCTGAACGTCATGTCCTGAAGTTCGCATTGGCCGCCAGCGTCGCAAACAGGGCAGTCGAGCGGATGGTTGCCGAGCAGCAATTCGATCATCGACTTGCGAGCCTGACGAACTTCGTCGCTCTCAGTGGTGACGACCATGCCTTCGGTGACGACGGTTGTACAGGCGGTCTGGAGCTTGGGCATCTTTTCCACCCGCACGAGACACATGCGGCAGGCGCCCTGGAGCGAAAGCCCGGGATAGTAGCAGAAGGAGGGGACTTCAATGCCGACGCTCTTGCAGGCTTCAATGAGCAGCGTGCCTGCCGGTACAGTCAGCTTCTTACCATCTACGGTGATGTTTACGTCAGCCATGAGAGAAATTAGTAATTTCGTAATTTGGTAAATGGGTAATTTACTGACCCAATTTCCAATGCAAATCTCTGTTACTCACCCGCCGCTTCCCGGTAGGCTTCGCTGTGTTTTATCTCTTCGATCTGGGCCGAGTGACGCTCCACGTGCTTCGCCATGATGAGCGCGCACTGGTAAGCGTCGACGGGGCCGAGGGCCGGATGCTGCACCTGTTTGTTGCGAAGTGCTTCCGCGCTCTTCAGAAACTCGATGGAACGGGCGCGTGAAGTCTTGAAAGCTTCCACGCACTCGGCAAGCGTCTTCCAGCGGCCCTTAGGGTGCGACTTCTCCGGAGCCTGGAATTTGAATTCACGGTTCGCTCCGCCGAGGATGATCTTCTGATCGACGTCGTAGTCGGTCGGCGTCGTCTTCTCGGCTGCGAGCTCGATCGCGCGATACATGCCATGCTCCGCGACGGCGATATGCTCAGCCACTTCGAGGATGCTCCAGCATTCCGGCGTGGGTTTCACGTTTACGGCTGCCGCGGGCACCGACGAGATCGTATTCAAATAGACCTGGGTGCTCTGGTCGAGCAATGCCAGCAACTGGTCACGCTCGGTCGCGGATTGAGGTGCAGTCGTCATGATCAGTGTCCCGCCAGAACTGGAAGTTGCTGGGTGGATCCTGCCGGTTCGTAGGGGCACGGGCGACCTTCGAGGTGCGCTTCGAACTCCTCACGGAACTTCTTGGTCATGGAAATGATCGGCATGGCCGCGGCATCACCGAGAGGGCAGAAGGTGCGTCCAAGCATGTTCTCGGCCAGGTACTGAATGTTGTCGATGTCCTTGCGCAAGCCGGCTCCCGCGTGGAAGCGCGTAAGCGACTTCTTGAGCCAGTCGGTTCCTTCGCGGCAGGGAATACACCAGCCGCAGCTTTCGTGCTGATAGAACTTGATGGTCCGCAGAGCGTAACGCACGATGCAAGTGTGATCGTCGAGGACGATGACGCCACCGGAGCCGAGGAATGTGCCCGCTTTTTGCAGGGTGTCGAAGTCCATCGCAAGATCGATTTCGTCGGCCTTGAGAATGGGAACGGATGAGCCACCGGGCGTGACGGCCTTCAGCTTGCGGCCCTTCCAAACCCCGCCACCGACTTCGTAGATCATCTTCGGTAGCGGATAGCCCATCGGCAGTTCGTACACGCCGGGCTTTTCAAGGTTGCCGCTCAGACAGAAGAGACGAGTTCCGCCGTTCTTCGGAGTGCCGAGATCGGCGTACCACTGCGCTCCGTTCTGGATGATGTGCGGAACGGCGGCAAGGGTCTCGACGTTGTTGATGATCGTAGGTCCGCCGAAGAGTCCGACGACAGCCGGGAAGGGCGGACGGATGCGAGGCACACCGCGCTTGCCTTCGAGGGATTCCATGAGCGCGGATTCTTCGCCGACTTCATAAGCGCCAGCGCCACCGTGCCAGAAGATGTCGAGGTCGATGCCGCTGCCCAGGACATTCTTGCCCAAGAAGCCTTTTGCATAAGCGTCCCGCAGCGCCTTCTGCATGATGTTGGACAGGTAGCGGTACTCGCCACGGATGTAGATGTAGCCTGTCCGCGCGCCGATGGAGAGCATGGCGATGGCCACACCTTCGATGACGGTGTGCGGATCGTGCTCGAGGATGAGGCGGTCCTTACAGGTGCCGGGTTCGCTCTCGTCACCGTTGCAGAGGACGTACTTCGGCTTTGCGGCCTGCTTGGGCACGAAGGACCACTTCATGCCGGTCGGGAAGCCGGCGCCGCCGCGGCCACGCAGGCTGGAGGCTTTGACCTCGTTGATGATGTCGTCCTGCGACATCGCGAGGGCCTTTTGCAGTGCCTTGTAGCCGTCAAGTTCCAGGTAGCGGTCGATGTTCGCAGCGCCTTTACCGAAGCGCTTGGATATGACCTTTACCTCGTCGGGATGGGAGACTAAATCAGCCATGTTTATTTAGTAATTTCGTAATTGGTAATTTGGTAATTACTAATGTCGAGCGGTGTAAGTCGCCGCAGAAAAGATGGCAGTAAGTTCTTTCGCTTCCTGCAATATCAGCTTGATCTTTTCTTCAGCAACAATCTCGCAATCGACCAGCATCTCCAACCAAAAGACCGTTTCATCTGCTTCTTCGGCTACAACACCTAACTTTGCTGCAAACTCCGCTTTAGATCTGCCCCGGCAAGCTGCGCGATAATTCGCCGCAACCGATGTGCCCGATCTCAAAAGCTGCTTTCCAAGTACCTGTGCATCAGTCCTTCTCGGTAGAGCTCGAAACAGTCGAACAATCCGAATCGCAAACTTTTTTGTTCGGGCCCGGAGTTCGTCTGCGGAAATCAAACTCAATTACCCAATTACTCAATTAACAAATTACCCAATTCACTTCTTCGCGGCGTACTCCTCGATGATCTGGTCGAACTTTTCGTCGGTCAGATTTTCGTGGAAGTCGTAATTGACCTGCATTGCCGGGCCCCAACTGCAAGCGCCAATACATTCGACCTCTTCCAAGGTGAATGTGCCGTCATCGGTGGTCATCTTGTGGCCAATGCCAAGCTTCTGCCTGGCGTGATTGAAGATCTCTTCACCGCCGCGAAGCATGCAGCAAATGTTGGTGCAGACCTGAACGTTGTACTTGCCGCGCGGCTTGGTGGTGAGCATGGAGTAGTAGCTAATCACGTTGCGGACCTCGAGTTCGGTGAGGTCACAGCGCTTCGCCATTTCGGCGATGACTTCGTCCGACAGGTAGCCGACTTCGTCCTGAGCGTAGAGCAGGGAAGGCACCAGCACGGACCGCTTCACCGGATAATGCGTCAACATCTCCGCAAAACGTTTTTCGAACTCTTCAGAAAATTGCATTTCTTACCTGTCTACGTCACCAAGAATGATGTCGATGGATCCGATAGCAGCCACCACGTCGGCGATCAAGCGGCCTTCGCACATGGCGGGCAGAGCTTGCAGGTTGGCAAAGCTGGGCGAACGCATGTGCACGCGATACGGCTTGGCCGTTCCGTCGCTGACAACGTAGTAGCCCATTTCGCCACGCGGCGATTCAATGGCCTGATAAACCTCTCCGGCTGGAACGGTGAAGCCCTCGGTGATGATCTTGAAGTGATAAATCAAGGACTCCATCTGGGTCTTCATGTTCTCGCGATCGGGAAGGACGACCTTTGGCGCGTCAGCTTTGATCGGTCCCGCTTCCGGCATGCCGGCAAGGCACTGCTGGACGATGCCAACGGACTCGCGCAATTCCTGTATGCGAACGAGGTAACGGGCGTACACGTCGCCGACGGTCGAAGTCGGAACCTTGAACTGGAAGTTCTCGTAACCGGAGTAGGGAGCATCGCGGCGGAGGTCGATATCGACACCGCTGGCGCGAAGCGTCGGGCCAGTGGTGCCGAGCGCGATGGCGTCTTCGGCACTGATGTGGGCCACGCCCTTCAGGCGGTTGATCCAGATCGGGTTGTTGGTGAGCAGGTCCTCGTACTGGTCGATGTTCGACGGGAAACGATCAGCGAAGTCCTTTACGCGCTGGAGGAAACCGAGCGGCAGGTCGACCGAAAGTCCGCCAATGCGGAAGTACGAGGTCATCATGCGCTGTCCGGAAACCATTTCGAACAGGCGCAGGACGTCTTCACGCTCACGGAAGCAATAGAGGAAAACCGTAAGCGCGCCAATGTCCATGGCGTGTGTGCCGAGCCAGACAAGGTGCGAATTGATGCGCGTGATTTCGTTCATCATCACGCGAATCCACTGGGCGCGCTTCGGAATCTCCAGTCCCAACAACTTCTCTACTGCCAGGCAGTAGGCAAGGTTGTTGGTCATGGGGCAGAGATAGTCGATGCGGTCTGTAAGCGGGACTACCTGCTGATAGAACTTGGCTTCGGTGGTCTTCTCGATGCCGGTGTGCAGGTATCCAATGTCCGGCATGATGCGGACGATGGTTTCGCCGTCGATTTCAACCACGAGACGGAGCACGCCGTGTGTCGACGGGTGCTGCGGCCCCATGTTGAGAATCATGGTGCGGTCTGCGCCGGGTTCACGCTCGATGGTTACCGGTGGCGGTGTCTGCGTCAGTGCCATTAGCGGTAGCCCTCCACGGGGTAGTCCTTGCGAAGCGGATGACCGTTCCAGTCATCGGGCATCATGATGCGCTTTAGATACGGATGGCCTTCGAAGGTGATGCCGAAGAGATCGAAAACTTCGCGCTCAAAGAAATTGCACGACGGCCAGACTGACATCATCGATCCAACACGAGTGTCGCCGGAGTTCAGCTTCACCTTCAGTCGAACGCGCGATTTCCGCGGGATGGAGAGAAGGTGATAGACGACTTCGAAGCGCGGCTCGGACGGATACCAGTCTACGCAGGTCACGTCGGAGAGGAAGTTGAAGCGCAATTCGGAGTGGTCGCGCAGGAACCGGGCGGCGTTTACAACGTGATCACGCTTGATCCAGATGGTGAGCTCGTTACGGTCGAACTTGGCGCCTTCGACGGCGTCGGCGTTCCAGCCGAGAAGGGCTGCCACTTCCGGACGATCCTTGAGCTGTTCGATATCAGTGATGGCGGGCGCGAGAGGCATTACCGGACGCTCTCCATTTCGTCGAGGGCTCCGACCTTGCTGCCGATCGGGAGCGGTGCAGGACTGCCGACATAGTCGGCCGCACGATAATCGGGTGTACCGGAGACGCCGATGCGACCGACGATCTTCTCCGTCTTGGACCAGTCGATGACGCCCTTCTTCCAGATGTAGATAAGGCCAGAGAGGATGATGGCGACGTATACCAGCATCTCGAAGAAGCCGAACATCTTCAGTTCTTTCAGGATGACGGCCCAGGGGTAGAGGAACACGGCTTCCACGTCGAACAGGATGAACAACATCGCGACGAGGTAGAACCTGACGGAGAAGCGCTCGCTGGCGTCGCCAACCGGGTCCATACCGCACTCGTAAGGCGACATCTTGGCCTTGGAATAGCGGTGCTTACCGAGGACAAACGACAGCGCAACCATGCCGAGTGCCATGCCAATGGCCACCAGCATCTGGAAGAGCAACGGTAGATATCGGGCGAAATAGTTGTCCGGCATAAAAGGGCTGTATATACTTGGCGCCCAACAGTTACTCGAAACATTCGATACTATTTTTTGCACCGCTTATTGTCAATCTTCGGAGCTGTGCAAATTACTGAGGCAGCAAAGGTTTTGCGCTTTTTGTCTCAGGCGAACAGGGCCAGATGATTTTTGGTTTTAATACAGACGTAAAACATGGCGATACGGTGTATCACGTGCAAAGCGAAGCACACGCGAGTACACACGTTTTCATGACCACGGTGTTTGTGCAGGGACGCTGTCTGGGCAAGAAGTCCACGTCCTATGCCGACCATATCTCCCAGCCGGATTTCACCGAGCACAAGATGCACGAACTGCTGAAAGACCAGCACAAGGGCGTAATTGAAGCCATCAAGGAAGGGCGAGTCAATTCGGTGATCGCGGCTCCGGCTTCGAACTGAGACCTGTTATCTTCATTTCCATCATGCGGCTCACGATTAATGGTGAAGAAAAGGACTTGCCCGGGATCACTACGCTTCAGTCGCTGGTCGATCATCTGGAGCTAAAGGCGGACCGCCTGGCCGTCGAGTTGAACCTGGACATCGTGCCACGTTCCAACTGGGCGACGACGAATCTGAAAGACAACGACAAGCTGGAGATCGTGCACTTTGTTGGGGGAGGCAAGCGATGAAGCTACGTCTGTTTGCACTGGGGCTGATGATGATGATGACTTCGGCTGCCCTGGCACAGTCGAGTGAAGAATCGCTGAAGGCGCTCATTCAGAGTTATGCCGATACCTACGCCCGAAAGGATGCCAAGGGGCTCTCCGAGCTATACGCCGATGACGGGCTGCTGCTTCCGCCCAATCGTCCAATGATCAAAGGACGAGATGCGATTGCCGATTTCTGGAAGAACTCCGGCGGAAAGCTGACGCTTACCCCGGTGTTGATTCGGGTAGAAGGGAACGTTGGCTACGTGATCGGGACGTTTGCGTTCAATGACGAACCGCCTTCAGGGAAGTTCACCGTGACTGCTGCCCGTAATGAAAGAGGGAAATGGCTTATTACGGCGGATATGTGGAACGACGACCAGAAGGCGAAGCAGTAACTACATTCCCGAGACTGCTTTTTCCTTCGTCTTCAGCTTCACCGCGATATCGATAAACTCAAGTGCCGCGCGGCTGAGAGCCTTGTCCTTCCGGAAGACCAGCGCGAGGTCGCGTTTGATTTGAGCATCTGCCAAGGGCAGGGCATTGAGCGACTTGAGCTTTACTTCTTCCTGAACGTTCGAGCGCGCGATAAAGCCGACACCAACATCGGCGGCGGAAAACCGCTTCAGCAATTCACTGGAATCCAGTTCCATCGAGATGTTCGGCTCCAGGTTGCGCTGGGAGAACAGGTCTTCGATGGCCTCGCGTGTCTTGCCGAACTTCGGAACGAGCAGCGGATATTTCGAGACCTGCTCGACCGTGACGGACTTGGATTTAGCCAACTCATGCCCGTGAGCGCAGATGATCACCAGTTCGTCGCGATGAATGGGCACAACGGTCAGGCGCTTATCGTTGACCGGCAGAGATACCACTCCGAAGTCAACGGAGTGGTCGATGACGCACTCGAGTACACCGGCCGATTCAAGACGTCGAACGTTGACACCCACCGAGGGGTAGAGCTTCTTGAACTGCGCAAAGACCTCGGGCAGCACGTGCATGCAGGTGCCTTCGTTGGCGCCGACGATGATCTCGCCGCCGGGTACCCGCTCCATCTCGGCAATGGCGGTCATCACGTTGCGGCGGGACTGGACGGTATCTTCACAGAACTTCTGGAAGATTTTTCCGGCCGCCGTGAGTGCGACTTTGCCGCCGCTGCGATCGAGCAACTTGGCTCCGACTTCTTCTTCCATGGCTCGGATCTGAGCAGAGATCGCCGGTTGCGTGCGGAAACGTTTTTCCGCCGCCCTCGAGAAACTGCTCAACCGCGCTACTTCCAGGAAGGTTTCGAGTTGATCGAAGTCCATTGTCGTGGGTAGCTTAAACGAATGGGAACAAGCCTAGAAGCAAAGATTCGCTTATCGTGCACGGCGGTGGAACTAATGTAACCGGCGCTAGTCACTGACTCGGGCGGTCTTACCCGAGTCTCCGCGACACACCCGAAGCAGTTGTCCGGAGATAGCGAGGATGGCCCGCTCCGGGATGGGGGTCTTCTCGGTAGCCATGACGAAGGTGCCGTTTGTGCTGCCGCTGTCCTCCAGGAAGAAGTCCTCTCCGCGGTGGTAAACGCGCACATGGGCACGGCTCATCGCGGGATCGGTGGGAAAGGTGTACGTCCCTTTACTTCGCCCAAAGGTGGTTTGATATTCGCGCAGGGGATACCGCTTGCGATCAGACCTCAAGGACGCAAATTCGGCGACTGCTCCATGCAGCAGAAGGTCGCCAATGGCAGTGCCAATCGTGGATGCCGCCTCGAGTGCAGCGGCGTCCACGCGGAATTCAAGCAATTGGCTGCCGAACCGTACCACGTCGCCATGCTGGAGCCGATACGGTCCGATGAGGCTGAAGTATGCAGCGGCCTTGGCGACAGGCTCCATGAACATCTGCCCGGCCTCGACGGTGAGGCGAACATGCGGCGACAGCATCTGCTCGTCGTGTGGGAAAGTGAAGTCGCCCTGCGTCCGTCCGATGAGAACCTGGGCAGAACACAATTCGAATTCGCGCGGTGTCTTTCCATCATTGCGGACCTGGACGAGTTTGTAGCCGCCGAGAGAATCCAGATCGAGCACCGGCATGAACATGCTGTGCGAGGCGGATGGGGGCTGATCGAACGTGCCGCGCCACCCTACTTCATAAAGATCCTGATGTTCGGCTTTGCCCTTGAGTGCGAACTTGCCCGCATGGCGAAGGCGGAAGCGTCCAGAATCGGCGACAGCCCTGTATAGCGATTCGGAAATCAGAATCTGCTCCGGCGCGGCCGCGCTCTCGACGCGCGAGGCAACGTTCACGACGTCGCCGAAGACATCGTTGGACTTCACGAAGCCGAGACCGTAGTTGATCCCGATGCGAACAGAAACGCGCTGATCTTCGGGTTTGGCGGCGTTATCGGCGGTGATAGCTTCCTGCATTTCGATGGAGGCAGCTACGGCTTCGGCGTGGTCTTCAAACGAAGCCATCACGGCATCGCCGATGGTCTTGATGACGTGCCCGCCGTGGCGTTCCACGGCTTCCGACAACATGGTGTTGCAGCGATGCACCATGAGCAGGCCAGCAGCGTCGCCAAACTTTTCGAAGTAAGCGGTGGACCCTTTCAGGTCGGTGAACAGAATGGTGATGTTACGGCGTAGCTTCTCGAGTTCCGCCGCACGATCGGCCTGTTCGGCCTCCTGGTTCAGGATTCTGGTAACGCCTTCGTTGGCCATCCTTAGCGCCCCAGGAATTTTTCGAGTGCTTCGATGTCTTTCTCCGCCAACCCCGTGTAGCGTTTCGCACGCTCGGCGTCATTCCTGGAGATGGCGTCCTGCGCTTTCGCTAGATTGTTCTTCATGCTGCTCTGTTTTGCGGCCATGTCTCCGCGAAGTCCAAGACCCATAGAACCCTGCTGGTTCTTCAGGTTGTCGAGCGAACTGTTAACGGCGCCGGCGCGGCTTGTGAGTTGGTCGAGCTCTTTTTCGATTTGATCAAGTTCAGCCTCCAGTGCTTTGGCAGCGGCGGCCTGGGCGGCGGCTGCCTCGTTCGAAGGAGAAGCGGCGGCAGCGGTATGCGGCGTGTTGTCGGTC
>DATMXP010000009.1 GCA_035561515.1 Terriglobales bacterium
AAATAGCCCAACGAACTACATTGATCCCGCAGGTCTAATCCATCAAGCCTGGAAGGAAGCTCCGTTTGATGGACGACTTCATGACGATCCTGGTGCCGGTCTCGAAATCCTCTGTACCAAAGGACGAAACAGAGCAAGTGATTTGAAAATGCTTGAGCACTCGATCCTTGTGCGTTCGTTGGAAATCGGCATGCTTCTGCAAAATGGGGAGAAACCTGACGCCGGGCACAGTTTGCGCTTGGGGCTCGAGATTGCGACTTGGAAATGTTGCAAGGACGAATGCGACAAAGACAAAAAACCCGAACCTGAAACAAATCCATTTGAAGTTCCTAAGGAATGGCAACGGTGGCTTGAAAACCGCTGGGAGGAATTGGACTATCATGTCCGCCACAACCCGCCGCCATGCTGGTGGTGCCTGGGACCGCTTCCAGGGCAAAAGCCGCAAACCAGCAACTGAAGTTAATAATGGAGTTTGCCCCTGTTGCCGACCGGTCCGAATTGAGATGGCTCTACAGCTAGCACTTAATGGTTATGACCACAGACGAAGAAGCACGTTTATTCACGGTGCTTGATCGGTATTCAAGAGAGCACTATCAATGTTTCGTATCCGAGCTTTTCTTGAACCCTTCACAGCAAGAATATGTCGTGTGTTTCCGAGCACTTGAAGCAAAGAACCTTAATCCGGGTGGTTGTTTCTACCTGCACCTTCCGATACCTGACGCGGAATCTGCCATTTCGCAAGCCAGTCCGCCTCCTAGGATCAAGGCGTCGCTCAATGAACAGCTCGCAGTTCTCAGAAGGGCGGCCCAGACATGAGCCTGTTGTGTTGCGGTTGACGACTTTCACTGGCCAACGAGCATCGCGCTGCAGACAGAAGTGGTGCTCGTTATGGCCTCCCAGCAACCGCACGGTCAGAAGAACGGCGAAAACCAATGAGCTTTTGATGTACAACGTAGCCGTCTATGCTTATGACAACACGGGGAACACATGGGGAACGGCGTGTGATTACACGGCACGGGAGTACGACGAAGAGACCGGACTTTATTACTATCGCGCCAGATACTACGACCCAAATACAGGAAGGTTCATATCGGAGGACCCGGCGGCATTTGGTGGCGGGATCGACTTTTACGCCTATGTTCACAACAGCCCGACCAACTTGGTCGACCCATACGGACTGAAGGACAATGCTTCTCCATGGCAGGTAGGTTGGGAATGGCTAACCGGCTCTGGTCCACACGCTCACTTCTTTAGTGATGGCGATCCATTTACAGAGAAACTGAGGCAGCATGAACATATCCAGGATCTCATAAACGATGTGTGCAGTGGGACACTCCCTAGCTCCGGTTCGTTCAACTATAGATTGAACGGAGCACAAGGAGTTCCAAAATACCTACGCGATTATTCGACACTCTTTACAGGCGGACTGACCGGAAATCTTGCAGTTACCTATCTCGGGACGTACGGTCTTGATTACAGCGTAACGAACGGGACTCTTAATATCCACGTCTGGAATCTCTCGACGATTTCGTCAGCGACACACCCTCCTGTGCTTGGCTACACAGGTTGGTGGAAAAACAATATCGGCGACCCACTGGATATATTGATTGAGTCCGGGCCGTTAGGGGAACCCTTTGGTCGCGCACCGATGTCGCAAACTTACCAATCGTTCGATTTTCACGAGAACCTAAGTAACCGATGTGGGTGTAATGCGAAATAGGAAGACCAATGACTAAGATAAAACTATGGCCGCTCGCGTTGCTCGCTCTCGTAGGTGTTCTCGGCTGCAATCGGGCTAACATAGCAGCCGGCGATCTTGCGGGAACATGGGTAATGAAGCAGGGGTCACGAGAAGTACTACCAAGTCCACTTAAGAACGCGTCTCCAAGAATACTCCTGCAAAAAGACGGGACATTCATCGCCTCCGAAATGCCAGGTTTACTGTATGGCGATCAGAGGGGTGCAAATCTGGATGCAGGTACTGGAACATGGAAACTAGTTTCACGAGAAGGGCGGCAAGAGATACAAGTTAATTTCTACTCGATTACAGCAGGCAGCACGCAGCTTCCTGTTCCCTACGGTACTCAGATCATGGTTTCGAAGCCATGGTCTACCGTTAACATGGAGTACTACATAGGAGATCAGGATCAAGGGGTACGGATAGAGCTCGAAAAGAAGTAAGCGTGGTCTGGCACTGGCGGGGTATGCCTACGGCGCGGGTGGATATGCTTACGACAGCGGGTTCGGACTACCGCGCCAGATACTACGACGTTACCAGCGGGTGGCGCACCCATCCAACCGCAGATGAAGTACAGACTCTAGGCTGCCTGCCGTCTCACACGACCGTGGAAAGGGCTCATCGCGTTGCGGTGCTGCGCACCGCTTCTGAAAGGCTTCGACGATGCTAACCCCGGGTTCCGTGCGCAAGGCGCACTCCACCGGGGCTATTGAATGACGTCCGCTATGCGGACTGATGCGGTGGCCTTTCCTTCACCCGCGCGACGTTTAGGGTCGGGTTGTGGAGTGACGGTCTCCGAAGGGGATTACAGCACAACAAGATCGGCAAAATACGAAAGGTGTGGTTAAGGTGCGGTGCTGCGCACCGCCACGGGACGGAGACTGTGTGTTCGAGAACCCAACGCTTACGCGTTGGGCTCCCGGTTGTGTCACCTCGCCTGCGGCGAGGTTAATGCGAGCCAGGATGGCACGCGCACAGAATGTCCGCGCAACAGCGACAGGTTCTGACCCCACCCTTACGCCGCTTCGCGGCTAAAGGATGGGGCACCCACCACTGTGTGCGATTCAGAAGGAAGGGTGCGCCACGCCATCGGTCGGCGGGCGATTCCAACAACGGTGTGACGAGTGTACAATTCTGGGCACTTTGAGTCGGTGGGTCAGGTGTCGCCGGCTCCGGATTGTGTCAATCGGCCATGGCTAGCCCTTCAGCGACTCCCAAGATTGGGAAATACAACGTTCTCGATGTGATCGGCGAGGGCGGGATGGGCATCGTCTACAAGGCGGTGGATCCCAAGATTGGACGTTTGGTCGCTATTAAGAAGATGACGGAGCGCTTCCGCCAGGACGAAGCCGTGCTACAGCGCTTTTATCGTGAGGCCCAAGCGGCCGGCACCCTGCAACATCCGAACATTGTCACCATTTACGACCTGGGCGATGACGATGGAAATGCCTACATCGTGATGGAGTACCTGAACGGGCAATCGCTGGAGAGGTTGATTGAGTCGGGGCAGCCGTTGCCGATGGCGCAGAAGCTGGACTTCATTATCCAGATATGCAGCGCCTTGCACTATGCGCATCAGCAGGGTGTGGTCCATCGCGACATTAAGCCCGCCAACGTGATCGTGCAGCCGAATGGGAGCGTCAAGCTGCTGGATTTTGGGATCGCTCATACGGTGGACAAGGGCCTGACTCGTACCGGACAGATTATCGGGACGCTGAATTACATTTCGCCGGAGCAGTTAAATGGTGCACCGGTGGACGGAAGAGCCGACATTTTTGCGACGGGCGCGATGATGTTCCAGTTGCTGACGGGGCATCTGCCGTTCGATGCGCCGCAGACGGCAGCCATCATCACACGGATTCTCCATCATGCGGTGCCATCGCTCGGTACTTATTTGAGTGATTATCCGGTTGAACTCGACCGCATCCTTCAGCGGGCCACGGCCAAGGACTGCAACCAGCGCTACCGGACGGCGGACGATTTCGGACTTGAACTGGCCGGGGTGAAAGAACGGCTGGACAGGGAAGCGATCGATGAATGCCTGGACGAGGCGCGGGCGCGGATCGTAGCCGCGGACCTGACCGGCGCGCGCAACCTGTTATCGCAGGTGTTAAAGCTGGATATCCAGAATCCGTCGGCGATCCAGGCGATGGCGGACGTTCAGCGATTGCTGGAGCAGAACGAGAACAACCAGCGGATCCAACAACTGAGGAGCGAGGCGCAGGAGGCATTTGCCGGCAGAAAGTTCACGGAAGCGATGGAACGGATCAGCGCGGCAATCAACATCGCGAAGACCGATCCCGATCTGCTCAGCTTCCGCGAAGTGATTCAGCAGGAGATGGTGCGCAAGGAGCAGGCGGGGAAGCTGCAACAGTTGGCGGAGGCAGCCCGAAAGGCCGGCCAACTGGAGATCGCCAAGAAGGTGATCGACGATGCGCTCCAAGCCGATCCGCACAATACGCAAGCGCAACTTTTTCGAGCTTCCATTGCGACAGCGATTGAAACCGAAGCGAAGGAACGAGAATTTCGTGAGCTGATCGAGCACGCGCGGAACAGCATCGCGTCAAGGCATTTCACCGAAGCCCAGGGAATCATTCTGAAAGCGGAGGCGTTGGAGCCGAATCATCGTGAGCTGGCAGCCATTAAAGAGGTTGCGCAAACCGGGGCGGCACAAGAGAAACAGCGTCGGGAAATCGAACTCTGGTGTCATGAGGTGGAGGAGTTCCTGGATGCTGCCGATTACGATTCGGCTTTCCGGCACGCAGAGCTGGGGCTGAAGAAGTTTCCGGCGGATCCGGTACTGGTAAGACAGAAGGCGCAGGCGGAGAGTCTGCAATTGCTGGCGAAGCGGGAACGAGAGGTTTTCTCCTGCGTGGCGGAGATCGAAGGGCTACTGAAGGCCGGGAATCTGAAAGATGCGGTGGAGATGGCTTCGGGCGCGGTGCGACGGTTCCCGACGGACCCGCGACTGCAGTCGGCGCTGGAGGAGTCGCTCCGGGAAGTAAAGGAAAAGTTAGGGCAGGAGGCTGCCGCCGAGTTATCACCGTTTTCACAACCGCCTTTGGGCGAGGCACCACGAGGCTCGGCCGTGGGTGAGAATCCCACGATGGATTTCAGCTCGCAGCAGGTGGTTGCGGTTCCGGCTGCTTTCGGGAATTCCGACAGCGCTGAAACGGTGATCGGGACTAGCGAACCTCCGGAACCGAAGCCAGCAGCGCCAGAGGTTGAACCGGAGCCGGAGGTAGCGGAAGTAGAAGCGGTCGTCGCGCCTGCTGCTGTTCCTGTTGCTGCCCCTGCACCTGTTCCTGCTCTAACTGCAGCGCCTGCTCTTATCGGGAAACCGGCTCGAGCGCCGAGCAGAGCAGGGATGATGATTGCGGCAGTCGTGATGCTGGTGGTTGTGGTCGGAGTGGCGACGGCGGTGAAGTTCTGGCCTCGGCATAAACCGGTTCCGCAACAGGCGGCGGTTCCGGCATCTGTCAACCTGGCAATCGATGCGATCCCGTGGGCAACGGTGGTTGAGGTCCGGCCACAGGGCGGCACGCCAATCCCAGTGAATAAGGCGACGCCGGTGTTAGTTGTAGTCCCGGCCGGTGACTACGCGATCCAGATGAAGGGGCCGGACGGGGTGGAGCACATCGGCCAACTCCGGGTGGAGGCAGGACAGCCTGCCAGATACGTACACGAGTTCCAACCTGTCGACGTGGAGAAGCTGCTTGAGTCTTATCGCTAGAGCGCTGATGTGCGTGGCGGTCGCCGTGGTGGCGGTCGGGTCTGGCGCGGCCGACCGTTCGACGACGAAGCAACTGCTGGAGCAGGCAGATGCTGCGGCGGCGGCTGGCAAGGTCGAGCAAGCGGAATCGGTGGTTTGTCCCGCGTCGGCGCAAGATCAGAAGAATAAGCAGCTGCGTGCGAAATGCGATCAGTACCGGAAGGCCGCTGAGGCACAGCGAGAGGCCGATCACAAGCATGTGAACAGGGGCGCAGCCGCAATGGCGATGAAGAATTTCGATTCTGCGGAAAGCGAATTCCGAGCGATTCAGAGCGGGTCGTACGCAAACCTTAAAAAGGAGTGGCTGGAGAAATTAGCCGCTGCCCGGGCCCAGGCAGAAAAGGAATCACAGAACAAAGAGCAGGAGCGCAAATTGGCTGAGGACGCGGCGCGGCGGAAGGAAGCCGAGTCGGTGATGAAAGCCAATCTCGATAAAGGCGTGGCTGCGTATGAGAAGAACGACTTCGCCGGCGCTCGGCAGTTGTTGGCTGGGATCACGGGAAGCTACCAGGCGCAGGCGCAGAAGTATATCGGGAACATCGATCAATACAATCGTGCGATGAACGACGGCGCAAGGTACGAAAAGTCCGGTGATTCTGGACGGGCTCTTTCGGCCTACCGAAAAGCCGCGGCGATCAAGGCCAACGGTCCGCTGAATCTGAAAGAGAAAATTGCGAATTTGCAGAAGGGCGTACCGCAGACGGAATCTGTCGCCGAGACGGTTGCACCCAGTCCTGCGGCAGATGAGCACGCACTCAAGTCTGCGCTTCAGGCCTACTACAAAGGCGATTACGCGGCTGCCGAGAATCAGCTCTCGGCGTACTCGGGAACGGAGACGAAGATGGATGCGCTGGCGCGCTTCTACCTGGGAGCGAGCAGGCTATGTCGATACTTCCTGCTCACTGATGAAGCTCAGAAGGAGCAACTGTGGCGTGCGGCGATCGCCGATCTAGGAGCGGCGAAGCACATGCCGGAGTTTGTGGCTCCGAAAGAGGCGGTGTCGCCGAGGGTGATGGAGGTCTACGAAAGTTCGGTACCGTGAGTTCAGAACTGTGAGTTCAGAAACGGGCGTAGACCTAGCGCGTGAAGAGGTGCCCCATCTTTTCTTTCTTCGTCTTCAAATAAAACTCTGAATACTTGGAGCCGGGTTCGACTTCGCAGGGGACACGTTCGACTACTTTGATTCCAGCGTTTTCGACGGCGGCAACTTTGTCGGGATTGTTGGAAAGAAGACGGACCTGGGTGACGTCGAGGGCCTTGAGGACTTCGACGGGGAGCGCGTATTCGCGGTAGTCGTTCTTGAAGCCGAGGCGCTCGTTGGCTTCGATGGTGTCGAGGCCCTGGTCCTGGAGTGCGTAGGCCTGGAGTTTGGCCATGAGCCCGATGCCGCGACCTTCCTGCTGCTCGTAAACGAGGATGCCGGCGCCGGCTTCGGCGATCATGGCGAGCGCGAGCTCGAGCTGCTGGCGGCAGTCGCAACGGAGCGAGTGGAAGACGTCTCCGGTGAGGCACTGCGAGTGGACGCGCACGAGTGGGGCGGTGGAGTGAATGTCGCCCATGACGAGCGCGACGGCGGTTTCCTTGCGACGCTCGCCGGTTGTTTCGAAATGTCCTTCGAATCCGAAAATGCGGAAATGTCCCCACCGAGTGGGGAAGTCGGCCTCAGCGACCTTGTTTACGACTTTGGAAGGGGTCACAGTTAAATTATAAGCGGGTACTCGGGATGACGCACGGGATGGGCGTCGGAGAGGTGTGAGACGCGCATCACTGAGCGTAGGTGATTGGGTTTGTAGGCGCGAGTCTTGGCGCAATGAGGAATGGTTGCTAGAATAGAAATCGAACGTGGGCGTGTAGCTCAGTTGGGAGAGCGCATCGTTCGCAACGATGAGGTCGCTGGTTCGATCCCAGTCACGTCCACCATGTTTTCAATCACTTAGCAGCCGTCCCTGGTTGCAATCTCCTTCCAATCGTTCCCATTAAATTCCAGTTAAAGACTCCAGCATCCGAAGCGTTAGGCTTAACGCAAGTCTTCTGTCTCGGAGGCGATTCGTTTTGTTAGGTCCGCTGCGGGGATGCTGTGAAGGTGCGTAGGTTTTGGTTCCCCCAAGAGGGTGCGCGGCGGTGCCATATTGGGAATGTCAGAGAATGGCGTTAACACGACCGGAGCCGACAATTGTCGACAGTGATTAACTATGTTCGGCTCGTTTGGCAGCAAATTGGGAGCTGCTTCGGACGAACTCCGCGCGTTGTATCCGATCCGCACTTCGCCAGCCATCCGTAAACCAGGAGTGCGGCGTTTGCGCCCAGCTCATTGGAATTCTAACTAGATGTTGCATGCAGGGTGTCGTTGCACTACGACGGCCCGGCCTCCCTATTCTGCTTAACGGCAAAACGGAGGAAGAACTATGCGCAACGTCGGGCTATGTCTCCTCTTCTTGCTCGCAGTCATTATGGTCGCGCCTCCAGCACTAGCGCAGGCAGACTACGCGACAGCAACTCTAAAAGGAACCGTCTTCGATCCACAGAACAAATGGATTGAAGGGGCAAACATCACTGTTAAAAACCCGAATACAGGATTCTCCCGAACGACAAACTCTGATGCCAACGGAAGCTACGTTGTACCTTTGCTTCCACCCGGCAACTATGAATTAGAGACGCAGGCAAAGGGCTTTGCCAGAGCTTTGGCAAGGTTCACGGTGAGTATCGGTCAAGCAGCAGTTCTTGACGTCCACATGCAACTGGGTGCGATGATCGAAACTGTGGAAGTCTCTGCAAATGCGGAGTTCGTTCAGGTTGATCAGACACAGCAGGCGAATACGTTGGGCATGGACGTTATCGCCGAACTGCCCAATGTGAGCCGAGATTTCACCGACTCGATTTTTACGCTACCGGGAGTATCAAGGAGCGAGGCGCCACGGGCGCAGAACCCAGGCTTCTCCGGCTTCCAGAGCTCCGGATTCTCGATCGGCGGCAGTAATGGCAGAAATAACCTGGTGACACTCGATGGCGGAGAAGGCGACTACGGCTCGGGCCAGCTTAGAACGCCGCATGTACCGTTGGAGTCGATCCAGGAATTCCAGGTAAACCGAAGCTCATTTGCAGCAGAGTTTGGTTTCACAACCGGAACTGCAATCAACCTGGTAACGAAGAGCGGCACGAACGCGTGGCGCGGAACAGCGTATGCCTTCTTCCGGGACGAGCACACCGATGCCTCGAACTACTTCGCGCCGAGAAGCGGGGATAAGGCGTTCGAACAAAACTTTGTGCCGGGCTTTAGTCTGGGCGGCCCAATCATCCCGAACAAGCTGTTCTTCTTTACTGCCTATGAATTCACGAAGCAGGACACCCCGCAATTCCGAAGCTACTCGACGAGCTCACAGGCGCAGGGCATCCAGTCGAATGCGGAGCAATTGAACTATGTCAATGGACTCATGACTTCCGGCGATGCGGCGCTCCAGGGGATCGGGGGACAATTGATGTACCTGCTAACCCCGAAGAATTTCCCGAACACATCAAAATTGCTGGATCCGAATTCAGGCGTCTTCAACGACTGGAAGAAGTTCCACAACTGGGTGACCCGCGTTGACCTGCAACCGAATCAAAGTGACGCATTCTCCTTCCGGTTTTCTTTCATGCAAGATGACGCCAGCAGAATGTACGTGCTGGACCCGCTGAATTCTCCTGACGACGCAACCATCCAGTATTGGCGCGATTACACCCTGCTCGGTAACTGGAACCACATTTTCAGCCCGAAGCTGGTTAATCAGTTGCGAGTGCAAGTGGTTCCGAGCGACACAGCAGATGTGCTGGTTGCAGCACCCAACACGACATACCTGCGGATTGGGAGCCTCGGTAACTTCCGAGGAGAGCAGTACGAGCCCTACTTCTGTCGTCAGCGTCGTTTTCAATTCGAAGACAGCCTGGCATTGACCTTCGGAAAGCACACGATGAAGTTCGGCGGCTCGTATCGACCCGTCAGCTATTTTGTTCATGATGAGCTTTGGTTTGGAGGGCAGTTCCAGTTTTACGATGGAACGATCCCCATCGTGGCCGGCATTTATCCGCTGGGCAGCGCGGAAGCTAGCGCTCTCGTGCAGTACAACCTGACGCACGGGCTTCCTGCACTGGGAACCGCCGGAACGAACCTCAGCGCACTTCAATCCTATGCTCTAGGGATTCCAGTTGCATTCCGGCAGGGTTATGGGAATCCGAATTGGTCGGACTGGGGGCACTACTTTGGCGTGTATGCGCAGGATTCGTGGAAGATTACGAATAACCTGACGATGGATTTTGGCGGGCGCATTGATTACGACGCTGAACCTGCACCGCTGCCGAGCCACCTCTTCTTTTCTCCGCGGCTGGGGATCGCATGGAACCCGGACGGAGAAGGAAAGACGGTGGTGCGTTTGGGCGGCGGCATGTTTGTTGCGCCTGTGAACTTCTTCATCAGCTACATCGTGAACCTTCTCGATGATTCCGGCCGATATATCAACCAAGTAGCGACGAACCTGAGTCTGAATCCTCCGGATACGACGATCGTCAAACTCTGGAAGATGGGCATTGCCAGCGGGAAGCTCCCGTTTCGCAAGCTGAACGAAACGGACCTTGCTGCGGTGGGTTTACCGGTGGGTCCGGGACTCCCAGGCCGGATCGTTCTACAGCCCTCCGACGACTATACGAATCCATACTCGATACAGGCGAGTTTAAGCGTCCAGCGCCAGCTCGCTCACAACACCAGCTTCGACGTTGCATATCACATGTACCGGGGATTACATCTCCAGTTGCCTCGTGACGGTAACGTGAAGGAGACCGGGGTGGTTGATGACTTCATCGGTCCCATCTATGCGGCGATCGATCCGACGTTGGTGCAGCGTGAGATCTATTCATCGATCGGCAAATCTATCTACCACGGCCTGACTACCTCGTTGTCTCGGCGTACGTCGCGCTTGCAGATGCAAGTGAACTACAGCTTCAGCAAGACCATCGACGACAACACGGACTTCAACAATGACTTCATGCCGTTCCGCCCAACGCGAATGGAACTGGAGCGCGCGATCTCTTCGTTCAACATCAAACACAACTTCGTTGCAAACGCGGTGTACTTCACTCCCTTCAAGCGTGGAGGTTTCCTGTCGACCGCTTTGGCCGACATTACAATCTCGCCCATTGTCTCGCTACGGAGTGGCATACCATTCACGGTTCGCGTACCCGGAATGCAGAACGGGACCAAGGGTGAGTCACTGTATGCGCGCCCGTGGCATGCTCCTCGCAATTCGGGTCTTGGACCGGCCTTCTTCTCGATGGATCTCCGATTGACGAAGTCGTTTTATCTCGGGAAGAACACTGAAAAGAAGTTGCAGTTCCTGGCCGAAGGAACAAACATCCTCAACCACACGAATTTCAGTGCAGTGAATGATGTCTTTCCGGCGGACCGAAATCCATTCCAACTCGGTCCATATAACATCGACTTGCTGAACGGCCCTTACAATTTCCAGGGGACACGTGAACTCGATCGCTCGCAGCCGTTGGGGTTCAAGGCTGCGTTCGATCCGCGACAGATCCAGTTCGGGCTGAAATTCATCTTCTGACTTAAAGAAAAAGGGGAGGCGAAATCCCTCCCCCTATCTTCCCGTCCAGTCACACGGCCGCAGGCATTTGCCAATACTTCTTTCGTAGCTCGTATTTCAGGACCTTCCCGAGCCCGTTCTTGGGCAGCGAATCCACGAAATCTATCAGCCGGGGGCACTTATAGTGGGCGAGGTGTGAGCGGCAGAAACCAAGCAACTCGTCTTCCGTGCAATACGAACCGGGCCTGAGCGTTACAACGGCGCGTGGAACTTCTCCCCAGTGGGGGTCCGGTACAGGAATTACGGCCGCTTCCAGAACCGCCGGGTGGGAGCCCAGGATGCTTTCGATTTCAAGAGAGGAGATGTTTTCGCCGCCGCTGATGATGATGTCCTTTTGACGATCCACAATGTGGATGTAGTTGTTGTCATCGATCGTCGCAAGATCGCCTGTGTGGAACCATCCATCCATGAGTGCACGCCGAGTGGCGTCGGGCTGCCGCCAGTATCCCGCCATAATGCCGTCTCCGCGAGCGATGACCTCACCTACGGATTGTGAATTGGCGGGGATATCCTCGTCGTCTGCACCGACAACGCGGAGTTCCACCCCCGGTATTGCATATCCGGTTTTCGCTTCGAGTACACCATCGGCGGTACGGTCGAGGCCTGCCTTGAGAGGAGATAGAGCGAGGACCGGGGAGGTTTCGGTCAAGCCATAACCAGAGAAACACACGCAGTTCAGCTTTTGCTGAACTTCACGAACGAGAGCGGGCGAAACGGCGGCGCCACCAAAGATGATTCGTTTCAGGCTGGAAAGGTCGTACTTGGTCCGTGCCTCCGAATTGACAAGGGCGACAGCCATGGCCGGGACGAGGCAGCAACTCTGGGCGCGCTCCTGCTGTATGAGTCGAAATACATGCTCGGGATCGAAGAGATGCATCATCACGTGCGTGGCACCAACGAGAGTCACGACGTGGGCGGCCCCCCAGCCATTCGCGTGAAAGAGCGGGATGGTGTGTAACTGGATGTCCTCGCACGAAAGATGTCCGATGGTGGTAGGGGATGTCTGAAGCGCGACGATGACACTCAGGGCGTGCAGGTAGATGTTGCGGTGGGTCAACATCACACCCTTGGGCCGGTCGCTAGTGCCACTGGTGTAAAAGAGTTCGGCAGTGGCGTTTTCGTCTGTTTTCGTAAAGTCACATTCAACAGGAGCGGATCGCGAAAGCAGGTCCTCGTAGTTATCGGGCGAGATACCAGAGACATCGTGGCGGCCATCGAGCAATATCATCTGCTCGAGCGTGGGCACCATTTTCTTCAAAGCAGGCACGAGGGGAGCGAATCTCGATTCGAGAAACAAGAGCCTGGCTCCTGAGTCGTTCAGGATGTAGGCCAGATCGGCAGGTGTAAGACGGACATTGAGCGGAAGCAGGATACAGCCAGCTTCCAACACGCCGTAATATGCCTCCAGCAGACGATGACAATTTGTGCTCAAGAATGCGACAGGCTCGTTGGGTCGAGCGCCAATTGACGCGAGCGCCCCACAAAGCCGCAAAGCCCTCTCTGAAAATTGATCGTATGTAAACCGCTGCTGATCGCAAACCACTGCGGTGCGATTCGGGAACTGGTCGCGTGCATAACGAAGGAATCGGATAGGTGTGAGCGGCAGGTTCATCGGAGTTCCTTTTTGTTGCGATAAGAATGGCAACCAGAATCTGAGCGAATGTCAGGAACCGAACTTTCCCCTGGCTTGAAGCGTCGAACCAGGCTGGAAGCGGCAAAGTACCGTCCTTTGTGTCCAACGCCTCACATATCTTCCTACAACTTCGGTAGATGAGACCCTGAATCAAAGCGCCGAAATACGCAATTCCCATTGCGGGAATCGAATTTCGACACTAGTGTTTTGAGGGTTTAGGGATTGCGCTTTCAGCCAACTCAATCGCGCTCTGCAGGAGATCCCAGGAGGCGATCGCTTTTCGGCAACCTTCACGAGCGAGTGAAGTGCTCAGTTCTCGCTCGGCTTCGTCGAATGTAGACTCAGCGTCGTCACGCGCTTTGCGAGCATCGGCATCGGCCTGACGTAAACGGCAGGCGAGTGGTTCTCTGCAATTGACGTCGGCGTAAGCCCGTTTCTGCTCCGTATTCCATTTAGCGTGAACTTCAGCCTGCAACTTGTCCAAGGCGGCGTTCGCGGCATCCGCAACCTTGCGGACGCGTTTCTTCTCTCTAAGCCACTTCATCACTGACCAGTGGATCGCCTCATTCATCAGGGCCTTTGCTTCTTCAACTGCCGGCAAGGTTTCCATGTTCGGCTCCTGTGTGAAAGTGAGCAGCATCGTTCCACGCGTGTTTGCTCTTCACTGGAATAAAAGACATGGCACGCTCAGCGAGCGCGGTGATGGTAAGGCTCGGATTGACGCCAAGGTTCGCCGCGACAACGGAGCCGTCGCAGATATACATGTTGGTGTATCCGTAGACACGATGCCTGGCGTCAACAACGCCGTCAGTGGGTGTGGCCGCGATGACGCAACCTCCGAGGCAGTGCGCAGTGCCCGGAACGTTGAAAAGGATTTCAGGAAGCATGCTCATGGCCGTTCCGCCAGCGATGGCTGCGAATTTCTCGGCGAAGTCGTTTGCTTGCGGAATGTAGGTGGGGATGGGGTCACCCGTGCTTACCATGACCTTACGGAAGGGCCAAAACCACGGACGGCTCCAGCGCATACTGATGTGTGCGTCGAGGGCTTGCATGCATAGCAGGATCACTGATTCTCGAGCCCATCTCCACGGCATCAGCACACGCAATGTATGAAGTGGCCGTTTCAGCAGCGATGTACATATACCGATTACCCACTTGGCAATCCGGATTGGGCCAGGAGATCCGCGCGTGAGGATGGTCGAAAGCAAACTCATCGCATTCGACCCGTCGGGATATCGAACAGCCTCGATATGGGTATGCTGGTCGATGTAGATGCCGGAACCAATAGCTACTCCTTTGGAAAGGTCGTCACCCGATCCAGGGATGCGCACGCCGATCAACGATTCCGAGTTGGTGCGCACGTGATCTCCGAGCCGACTGCTGATCCGAGGCAAGGAATTCTTCTCTTTGAGCCTGAAAAGCAGTTCCATGGTTCCCAGCGAAGAAGCACTAAAGACCACGCCTCGACAGGTAAAACGCTGCTTGTGAGGCAGTATCGATGTGGATTTCACCACGTCGATCTCGTATCCGGTACTTCCGTCGGTCGAGTCGCCTGACGGGCGAACATCGACCACCTTGGTTTCCGGGAATATCTGCGCCCCGTATTTCTCCGCCAGATACAGGTAATTCAGATCGAGCGTGTTTTTCGCTCCGTGACGGCAGCCCATCATGCAACCGCCACAGGCGCGACAAGGCGTTCGGTCTGGGCCTTCGCCTCCAAAGAAGGGATCGGGGACACTCTCGCCCGTAGCCTCTCCAGTAGCAGATTGGAAGATGGCAACGTGCGTCCGGTAAAACGTGTTGCCAACGCCGGTTGAGTCGGCAGCCTTCCGAAGAAGCATATCTGCGGGACCGAGGATCCTGTTTTCTATAACGCCCAGCATGCGGCTAGCAGTGCCGTAATGGCCGGGCATTTCCGATTTCCAATCAACGAGGCCCGCCCACGATCCCGAGTCCCACACCGCGTCGGGTGGCCTGAGAAGCGTAGCCGCGTAGGTGATGGAGCCTCCTCCGACAGCGCAACCATGGAGGATTGTGATGTGCCGGAAAAACCGCATGTTGAAGAAGCCGCGGAGCGCGAGTTTAGGGCGCCACAACCAGCGGTGAAGGACCCAATTGGATGAGGGCAGATTGTCGGGTGTCCAGCGACGCCCCATTTCCATCACGGCGACGCGGAATCCCTTTTCGGTGAGCCTTAGCGCGCTAACGCTTCCGCCAAATCCGGAGCCGATCACGATGAAGTCGAAATCGAATTCTTGCGGCGTCGCCATCTCAGTAATGACAACGCCTGCCGGGAACTTGTTCAAGCCGAAATGTACGTAGAAGCCCGTGCCATTTTGGGAAAGTCGTAACTTTTCGCGTTATGAGGACGGTATTTCCTCTGGCGGCTGAGGCTATGATCTCTGTACCACTTGGGCCGCCAGTGCCCATGATCGCCAGCTCCAATCGGGGGCATTTATGGCGCCAGCTATTTCCGAGAAAGAAGTCCTTGGCCTGCTGCATTCGCGTCGATCAGTTCCGCGCGATCGGGTGAACGACTACACAACCGATTGTGCCGATAAGCGACGAAAGTTTCTGGAGGATGTCGCACAAGTCGAGCTGAACCATGTTGCTTCGTACTCATTCTCCCCATCGGTGGTTCGAGGGAACATCGAGAATTTCATCGGGGTTGCGCAGGTTCCGATTGGTGTTGCAGGCCCGCTGACCATTCATGGTGAATACGCCCAGGGTGAATTCTACGTTCCACTCGCGACGACAGAAGGGGCACTGGTCGCCAGTTATAACCGCGGAATGCGTCTGCTAAGTGCGTGCGGAGGAATCAAGACGACGGTGGTGGACGATGCCATGCAGAGAGCCCCCGTGTTTAGTTTCTCCGATGCAGTTGAAGCCCGAGAATTCGGAGTCTGGATAGATGAGCATCTGGAGGAGATTCGGAAGAAGGCAGAAGAAACCACGCGCATAGGCAGGCTCAAGAGCATCAACCAATTTGCCGTAGGGCCACTGAGGTTTCTGCGCTTCAATTACTCGACCGGTGATGCCGCTGGACAAAATATGAGCAGCAAAGCTACCTATGCGGCCTGCGAGTGGATACAGCGCAACTATCCGCGAAAATGTGAATATTTCCTCACCGGGAATATCGATACTGACAAGAAACACTCGCACATAAACGTTTTGTCCGGGCGCGGGAAGAGGGTGGTCGCGGAAGCTATCCTGCAGCGGGACCTATTGCACAAGTACCTGCACATTGATATTGCCGATTTGGCCCGCATGCGGGAAGTGCAGATGACCGGTGCGTTTCTTGCTGGAGCATCGAGTAATTGCGCACACGCAGCGAACGGCCTCGCTGCCCTTTTCATCGCTACCGGCCAAGATGCGGCAAACATCGCGGAATCGCATGCAGCGATCACTTATACACGTTCGCTTCCGGACGGGAACTTCTATTGGTCGATCACTCTGCCTTCGCTGATTGTCGCGACATATGGCGGGGGAACAGGCCTGGCGACGCAGCGACAATGCCTGGAGCTTCTGGGTTGCTATGGAGCAGGGAAGGTACAGAAATTTGCGGAGATCTGTGCCGCAGTAGTGCTAGCCGGTGAAACTTCTCTCGTCGGCGCCATCGTACACGGCGACTGGGTTACAGCCCACGAGAACCTGGGTCGCAATCGCCGGTAAAGGATCACTAACGTGACGCTCGCAATATCCGATCGTGAATGTCTCTCTTTCGGCGACGCGCTCTTCCTATATCTTGAACGCGACGGTATGCCGCTCCATGTGGCTTCACTCTGTATATTCGATGGAAATCTGACACTGAACGCGCTACGTCGACAGATCAAGGGACGGTTGTCGGAGGTCCCGAGATTTCAGCACAAGGTCGTTCCGCCTGCTTGGATCTTCGGCGTTCCCACGTGGGAACGTGATGCAGATTTCCGGATAGAGAACCATATTCGCGAGGTCAGACTCAGGCGCGGTGACCAACCCGAACTCCAGAAGCGAGCGCAGGAGATCTTAAGCACACGACTTGAGCGGCACCGACCGCTTTGGGATATGACCCTCTTCACACACCTTCAAGAAAACAAAAGCGCGGTGTTGCTGCGTGTGCATCATTCGGTAGCGGACGGAATCTCGGGTGTCGAGTTGATGAAAGTGATCATGGACAGATCTCCTGATCCGAGAAGCAGCGGATCGAGAAAAAAAGAGGCTGGCGCGGCGCCATTCACTCACGCCGGCAGCAGAGTACTGGAGAGCATGGCATCTTCAGTGTTCTACAACATTGATCGAATTCTGAATGCCGAATCGGAGTTGCTCACGTTTGCTCAGCAAGTGGTTGCGAATGGAACCCACGAGACCGACAAAGATCATGACAACGACAAGGTTCACGGTCCTTTACTCGATGAACTGAGAAACATGGCTCCTGAATCGCTGAGCGCAACGGAACCGCTCCCGTTCAACGTTGTTTGCCGAGGGCCACAGAAGTTCGTGTGGGCGGAGATTCCGTTCAATGAGATCAGGGCTGTTAAGAGGCACTTCGGAACAACCGTCAACGATGTGGTGCTGGCATTGGTGGCTTCGATTGTAGGCGGCTATCTGCGAGCGCATCACGTAGCTTCGGACAAACGCCTGCTGAGAGTGGTTATCCCGGTGAGCTCGCGAAGCAGAGCCCAGAATGGAGACCTGGGTAATCGAATCAGCTTTGTACCTGTCAGCGTTCCGCTCGGGAAGACGAGTGTACCGAAATTGCTGGATGATGTGCATGAACGAACGCAGCTTTTAAAGAACACGAAGCTGGCGGAGTTAATTGCATTTTGCGGGACCATGATGGGAGTGATACCAACTCCCTTGCAGGCCTTTCTCGGACCACTGGTAAGCCAGTTGCCTTTGAACCTCTGCAACCTGATCTGCACTAATGTGCCGGGTCCGCCGGAACCTCTCTACATCGCCGGGCATCGGCTCGTCGCCTGCTACCCATACGTCCCGATCGGCGGAACCATGGGCATGAACTGCGCGGTGCTCACCTACAACGGCAAGGCTTTCTTCGGTTTCACAGGTGATGTAAATGGCATTCCAGACCTGGAACTGTTGCCGACGCTACTCGCTTCCAGTTTTGCGAAACTGTACAAATGCGTGCCTGTAACACGGACTACCAGCAAGAAGAAGGCACCGACCCGAATCGTAGAGACAGCCACCCGAAGACCGCCTAGGGCGACAACGGCCGAGCCAGTCAGAGCGATGGCAATGACTGCCGCTGGATAGCTAGTGATTCTTCGTGGCGGCCGTCTTCCGGGTGTTACCGCGACTCTTCCTGAGTTCAGACTCCAGTTCCGATATCCGTCTGCGTAAGCGCTCGAGTTCTTCTGAGTTCGTGGATGCCACTGGGTTGGGCAGCAGTTGCCGTACGGCGTCGAGAGGTGAGAGGACGGCTGAGCCCAGTTTTACGAGGCCATCCTGAAGTGCAGATTGAACGGTATGGTAGTTGTCAAAGGCGGATTTCAGGTACCAGGCCATGAACTCCTGCCGGACGTGGTCTGTTGCCATTACTAATTGCTTCAGCAGTTCCAGAGGGAGCGCTGACGGCCGCCCCTTCGCATCCTCCACGATGATCTGCGTCAGCACCACGCGCGTAAGGTCCTGCTTTGTCCTTGCATCGACCACCTGAACGTCTTTCCCATTTCGGACCAGTGCTGCAATGTCGTCCAGGTTGACATATCGACTGGCGTAAGTGTCGTAGAGTCTACGGTTTGCGTATTTCTTGATGACGACTCTTCTGTTCTCCACCGACTAAACCCTCTGCTGCGATGCAATATTACATTGACACAGGCAATGGTCAAGCCTACTGTTCTCTTATGCTGCGTTGCAGCAAAGGAGGTTGTAATGCCACGTGAATCGAAAGCGGAGCCTCCGGTTCGTAACATCCCCCCTTCCTCGTTCTTTTCGCTTTTATCCGGCTGGGTTCAGCAGGGCGTTGAAAGCTTCTTTGCTACCCAACGAGTGCTCGTAGATGTCGCCATGCGGCAGAACGCGATGGCGATGAAGAGCCTTCGGGACACACTCTCCGACCCTGAGAATTCGCCCACAGCGCTGCTCACGGAACTGGCGGTTGAAGGCACCTCCAGTTTTATCGAGGCGCAAAGGATCCTGCTGACGCTCGTGCAACAGGAAAACGAAGTGATCATGAATGGCCTTAAAGAGAGGACAGGCGGATCTGCTCCCGCGATTGCGCTTACTGACGGAATTCGTCGCAGCATCGACACCTATGTCGAGATGCAACATGAATTCCTGCGCATGACGAAAAAACAAACTATGAACTGGCTTCAGTCGGTCAAGTCCGGCAAAGGTTACGATACGTCGCACATGTCGCAACTGGCGCATGAAGCAATGGATAACTTCGTCAAAAGCCAGAAGAAGTTCCTTGATATTGTTGCCCAGGAAACCACCAAGGCGACCAGCGGCAAACCAGCCGAGAAGATGAAACCCACTGAGCTCTCCAAACTGGCGCGCGAAGGCGTCGGCGCTTTCATCGAGGCGCAGAAGAAGCTCCTCGACGTTGCCGGCGAACAGATGACTGTTAACCTCGACACCGCCACAAGAGCGATGGGCCTGCTGAATCCTGCTCGGCTGTTGCCCATGGCGAACTTCACAGGAGAAGGCGTGAGGAACTTCGTGGAAGCCGAAAAGGCTTTAATCGACTCAATGATGAAGCCGCGCAACGGCGCCAAGTCTACCAAGTCCGCTCCCCCTGCACGGCGTGTGAAACGAGCCCGAAAGGCGGTCGCTGCGGCGGCATAAGCAGTGGAGGCCGGATCCGTAGCGGAGCCAGCCTCCAGACACCGACGATGACACAGACAACAGGAAATATGCAGGTTTCATCAATCTATGTTGGGGCCGATGATTTTCCGGTATGATACCGGCACCGGCTTCTCACCGACATTGACACGTAAACTGCAAAGCTCCTCCATGGCTCCGGCATTCGGCATTCGCGAAGACGAAGCAGCGGCTGATATTCCTATTTGGAAGGAAGCGCTGTTTGGGGCTGAAATGCTGTTGCTGCATGCGTCGCCCGTATATTACGGACTCGGTATTCAACGAGGGGACGATTCCGCTGTGGTTCTCGTCCCCGGTTTCTTAGGCACAGACTTCTACCTTACCAACCTGCGTAATTGGCTGAACAGAATCGGGTACAAGGCCTACCTCTCCGGTATCGGCTTGAATGCTGAGTGCCCCAACCTTCTCATCGAATATCGCCTGTCGCAGACCATCAAGAAAGCGCTTGCGGATACCCGACGGAAAATCCATTTGATTGGCCACAGTTTGGGAGGCGTGATTGCGCGATCGGTCGCTGCTCAACGCCCCAATCACATCGCGTCCGTCACTACCCTGGGTGCGCCGTTTCGTGGAACGGTTGTTCATAAGTCGGTACTTCGTGCCGCAACTGCTGTTCGCAAACACATCATCGCGGAGCACGGGGAGGGCGTACTTCCGAATTGTTATACAGCTCGTTGCACGTGTGACTTCCTGCAGTCGCTGCGATGTCGCATACCCGACACGGTCTTAGAGACCGCTATCTACACGAAAGACGACGGCATTGTCGACTGGCGCTATTGCAGAACGGAAGATCCGGAAAAAGATTTCGAGGTGCCCGGAACGCACATCGGCATGGCGTTCAACGCTTCGGTGTACTCGATTATTGCCAGCCGACTGCACCAAGCCCGCTAGACAGAACTCTGCACGTTTTCTTTTACAAGCCACTTGAGTGTGGCTCGTTCTATCCCAATCCACATTCTGGCAGGGTAAAGGAGTGCGCTCGCGTGCAGGTAAATCAGATCTTTCGAACGCAAGGGCCAGAGCGACAAATGGCGCGAGCGAACCGACCGGGCGAGAAGATGCCTGCAGACCACGTTTCCAATGCTCAAATCATCAACGCCAAGATCGTGCAGTACACCATCCAGTGTGAACAAGACTTTAGACAACATAATCAACGGAGAAGGGAAGCGCACGCCTTTTGCCGTTAACCATTCCAGCAGACGCATCGCATCCACCGAACTGGGCAAATGAGAAAGCTTCATATCTTCGAGGTAGCCGGATACGAGCTCAAGAACATCTTTACGACTGCAAGAGCTTCGCTTCGGGGAAGCAAGCGCAAGGACGCAGCGAGTCGTTCCAAGGGGATCGCGCAAAGCGAAGTAGAACAACAACAGTCCCAGGTTTCGGCGCTGCGATCGATTAAGGCTCTCGGTGAGAGCCCAATCGAGAATTACGAGTTTCCTTGTGGCACGGTCGTAAAGAATGTTTCCGGCGTGCGGGTCGGCGTGAAACAAGATCTGCTCATCAGGTGAGAAGAGGGGCACGATTACGAAGGCATCGATTACTCTCCTTGCCAATTCCTTCTTTTCACTCCGGCTCAACAATCTTCCGCAATCGGTGACCTTCGCTCCTTTTTCCTCGGTGATCGCCGTGATGGAGTCAGTGCAGAGCTCGGCAATGACGTGTGGAACCCTTACATTGGGAGTCGATGCATAGACCTTTGCTGCCGCGCTTAGGGTTCGCTGTTCACCCCAAAAATCAACCTCATGTGCAAGCAGTCGGCGGACCTTCCCGAAAGTATCGGCCAGTGCGTCGGCAGCGAATCCATATTGATCTAGTCTCGATCCAAAATGTTCTGTGAGTCCCTGAAGAAGTTGCAGGTCTTCTTTGAAATAGCTGGGAATGTACGGCTTGAGGACTTTGAACACCCCAGCACGGCGTACTGCGGAGCCGGGTTGTTTCCACGTGAATCGGACGATCGCGCTAACGCTTGCCTCTGACAGCAAAGTCGGCCTCATTCGCACCTGCAGATCCTCGAGCTTTTGTCCGAGTTGCCGACGAATGAGTCTCTGTACCTCTCCCGCTTCTACATCACGGATTCCGTTTTCAAGTTTTACAAGGGATCGCCGCAAGGCACGCCCCAAGTGTCTATTCCGCGCCACGATCTGTCCGAGCTTCTGCAAGCCGGGAACTTTGGCAATAAGAAGTAACAGTCTTGTCTCGATTCGCGTGCGGGGTGGAAGATCAAGTTGCTGAATGATTTTTGGAGCTAATCTATCGGCTGAGAGATTGAGCACGACAAAGCACATTGCATCGCGGACCACCGGCAGCCAGTTTTCAAACCGCTTCGGAACTAGGCGGGCGGCAGGCACCGCCTGATCTGCAATCCACTTCGCCAGTAGCTGTCGCAGCATTGGCCCAATCGGAGAGTTCAGAGATTCAACGAGAGCCGCAGATCTCTCCTTGATTGATCCGTGCAGCGGCAGGACCGGAGGTAATTGCCACTCAACTTTGCGGGAAGTGATCTTCCCGGCAGGATGTGACAACAGCTTCATGCCAACGAGCAGAATACCCTCGGGGCGTTGCGAACGTCAGTGATTTGGGGCGACCGCCTATTCACCCAGCCGAGACTAGGGGATTCGGGAGGGATGACATGGCATCGCTGCAGGGGAAGGTCTCTGCGAGCGTTTCATCTAGGCCCCGTTCTCGCTGCTGCCTGGCTCGATTGATGGGGACAACGCGATCCGTCGGTTGCATGGTTGCGAACCAATGCGAAAAAGCTTCCGTGGTGACACTTGATTCAACGGACCTGTTTCTTCCTTCAGGCCAAACTATGGTCAAGAGAAATACGCTATCCACTTGGGCAACGACGTCGTGAACAAGATCGTGATCGAGGGTTGCTAATTGTCCGGCCGCCAATTCGAGGATTTCGTCCCGAAGGTGAAGTGTAAGTTTGCCGGTAAGGGCTTGGATGGAAATGCGACCGGATGTCCGATGTTCGTGCAGCGCTCCACCGGCTTTCAAAGCCACGAGGACGATGCGCAGGTCCGGATACTTCACTAACGTGTTTGCCGTATGCTCGGCCTGCCACGGCTGTTCCGATTCCAACCGGTGGATTTCTTCCTGAAGGTTGAAGCTCAACATTGGCCCCGAAGTGGGCGCGGGTTCCCGTACTCGACCGTCGTTACGCGCATTGATAGCAGACATTTTCTTCTCCGTTCGTATTTGTTGAAGGCCGGCTAACTGCTTCTTCCTGGCTGCGGCAAAGTCCAGAATGTTCATCGCCGTCTCCGATTAGCATTCGCAAACCGAACATTGGGGCACTGGCGAGTTGTCTTCGGCTTTCGACAACGGTTGCGGTTCCCGGATGGAATCGATCATCGCTTCCATCGCGTGATGGACATCGGTGCCGATCTGCGATTCAACGGCTTCGAATTGTTGAGACAAGGTATCGTAGTCACTGGCAGAAAGAACCTTGTTTGCCATTGGGAATAGGAGGTATTCCTCTTTCCAGATATGTTGCTGATAGAGGTTGACCAGTGACTTAAGTGAGTTGATCAGTGCTGGGCGCACACTCACATCGCCCGCCTTGCAGGCGACGGAAGCTGCTTCGAGTTGATTCAGCAACTCGTGCCCGTGGCGATGCTCGCCAACAAGTGCGGCGATCGGGCATCCATTGGCAGGAACGCCTTTGCTTTCCAACAAGGTGAACAGCGCCTTCTCTTCTTTGCCGTGATGGCATTGCTCGCCGAAGATCCTCATGAATTGCACGATCTCGTCGAGGAGGGCCGCCTCACATGTGCCGCCGCGCTCCATCTCGCGGGCGAGGTTCGACATCAACGTAACGACCTTCTGAATTTCCCGATGCTCATGTTCGAGTACTGCAATGATGTTTTTCATGATTCCTCCTATGCCGCCTTACTCCGGCCGGCTGGTACGTGGTGGGCTGAGGCTTTGTGCTCCAGGTATTGCTTCAGTGCCACCGCATTGTTGTGTTCCACATCGTGCGAGCTGAAGATCAAGGTCACGCGATGGCTTTCAGCAGCATCCAGGATGGGTTCCCATACTCCGGGGTTAGCGTCGAGTTCCGCGAAATAACGTTGACGGAATGTTTTCCATTTGGCCGGATCATGCGCAAACCACTTCCGAAGCTCCGGGCTGGGCGCAATGTTCTTCGGCCAGGCATCGATATGGGCATTCACCTTTTTCACTCCTCTTGGCCAGAGACGTTCGACCAGGAGTCGTTTGCCATCCTGTTTCGAAACTGGTTCGTAGACACGTTTCAAGTGAATCATGTGAGACTCCTCATGCAGTACGTTGATCGGGCAGCGCGGAGGCTTGCTCAACGACTACGGGTGCGCTTCCAACTTGTCTGGGATCTGCAAGCGGTACGAGTTCAACTCCCATTGATGGATCGAACTTCAAGGAGAAGCTACGGCTGCACTCCATGCACATCCAAAAGAAGACCGTAGCCCGTGAAGGTTTCTGGCTGCAGATCGCGTTCGGGACATCCGCACAAGGTATTTGCGGTGACTTGATCTCAAACCGGTAAAGCCGGCCACCTTTCAAATAGTGGAATGGAACCTTGCAATTGGGGTTGGCACAATGGGAAACCATGCTGGAGCACCTCGCTGGCTCATCGCTCGTTAACAACTCCAATTTCGCCCCGGGAGGCAAGCAGGCGCAATGGTCCGGGCGTACTGGTTGGGAGTGATGTCCGTAACTAGCGGTGCGACTTAGATGAGCTTCCGCTGGATGGCGTGCATTACCGCTTCGAGTCGATTATGCGTGCGGAGTTTCTGGTTGATGTGATGCAAGTGATTCCGAAGGGTCTGGCGCGTAATGCCGAGTGTCGCCACGATCTGATCAGACTCCTTGCCTTCGGCGAATAGACGCAGAATTTGCTTCTCCTGGTCGGTCAATGATGCGACAGGCGCCGGACGGCCAGGGGCGGGAGTTTGTTCCTCAATCTGGCGAGAGAACTCACGTACTTTCTGGACCAGCTCTTCCGTCTTCTTTTGTTCGGTGATGTCGTGGGCAAGGTGGACCAGCAATCGCCGGCCGGTGCGCGGATTGTCGTAGACGATAGTGGACATGTTGATCCACAAGCGCTCGCCAGAACGGGACTTCACGTTCAGGTCGAAGTTGGGGATCGAGGTTTTCCCGCCGGCACATTCCAAAACGCTGCAGCTTTCATGACAGACGCGGGTTCCGAGCGGCCCCATGCCCTCCAGCAGTTTGTAGCAGGTATTTTGCAGTGCTTCGTTTGCAGTGAATCCGAATAAAGCCTCGGCGGCCTTGTTCCATGAACAGATCTTGCCCTCTTCGTTCACCGCGAAAGCGGCATCGGTTGTGTTCTCGAATAGTGCAAACAATTCCGTGTCGAGCATCGCCGTCCTGGAACTTCCGTACTTCCTAATGGTACGCCGTAGTCATTGCGGCATTTCACCGAAGGACCCGATCATAGAGACATTGAACACGCATTGAAGCCGTTCCGGCATGACTTATGTCACATCATATCGTGGCACGATATTTCATTATAGAGTGCGAGATGACGGTGCTGGAACGGGATTTCAGCCGGATTGAGAGTTTAGGATGGCAACCCAAGTAGAGAGAATAACCACGTTCCCGAACTTTGCAGGCGATTCTGCATTCGCCATAGGGGAATACGAACAGAAGTCGCTTCCGCTCGCAGTGGAGACGCTGCAACGGCTATACAGCTACATGCTGAAGTGCCGGACGGTCGAAGAACGCATTCGCATACTTTTCCGCCAGGGGCGGTTTGCCGGGAATTATTTTGCCGCCGTGGGACAAGAGGCGACGCAGGTGGGAGTGACGATGGACCTGCTGCCGGAAGACACAATCGCGCCATCGCACCGGAACTTCATCACCCACATCATGAAAGGCACGCCACTGCCACAGTTGCTTGCCCAAATCTATGGACGCAAAACAAGTCCGGACCAGGGTCGCTCAGCTCCGGCCCATTGCGGGTATGCTCCCCTGAACATCATCACCCCGGCTTCTACGATCGCGGCGCAATTGAATATTGGGACCGGCATCGCTTTGGCGTACAAGATGCGGCAGCAACGGAACGTGGTGGTAGCGCTTTCTGGTGAGGGTTCTACCAGCCTGGGATTCTGGCATGAAGCCGTGAATTTTGCCGGGCTTCACAAACTGCCGATGGTGATTGTGGTTGAGAATAACGGCTGGGCCGAATCCGTGCCCGTAACCCTGCAGACGGCCGTCACAGATATCAGCGAAAAGGCGAAAGCTTACGGAATTCCCGGCGTGACCGTAGACGGGAATGACGTGGTGGAGGTCTACCAGGCAGCACGAACCGCTATTACTCGCGCACGGGAAGGGCAGGGACCGACCTTGCTTGAATGCAAGACCTACCGCTGGTACGGACACTCGGAGATTGACCCTGCGAAGTACCGCGAGCCGAGAGAAGTGCAGGAATGGAAGGGGCGGGATCCGATACCGAGAATGGAACGCTTTCTAGAAGAGCAGGGTATCTGGACGAATGATTGGAAACAGAATTTGCTGAAGGAATTCGAAGCGGAGATCGAGCAGGCGATTGCGTTCGCGGAAGCTTCTCCGTTTCCGGAACCCGAAGAGGCATTGGACCACGTTTATTCGTTCGACATTCGGGAGCGGGAACTCGCGCCGAAAACATGGGAGCCGAAACTCGGCCGCTAAGAGTCTTCAGGAGTTTATGCAATGCCAGTCATGACATATATCGACGCAATCAATACGGCACTCGACGAAGAGATGACGCGAGATGAGCAGGTTTTCATTATCGGAGAAGACGTAGGCAAAATGGGCGGTGTCTTCAAAGCAACAAAGGGACTACAGGAAAAGTTTGGAGTGGATCGGGTTATCGATTCGCCGCTGGCGGAAGGAGTGATTGTCAGTTCGTCGATCGGCGCGGCGATGGCAGGAATGCGACCGGTGGCGGAGATACAGTTTGCAGACTTCATTACTCCGGCGATGGATGCCATCACGCAGCAGGCGGCGAAGCTTCGCTACCGTAGCGCAGGAACCCAGACGTGTCCGCTGACGGTACGCGTTTGCTACGGCGGTGGCGTGGGTGGTGGTCTCTACCATTCGCAAACGAACACCAGTTGGTTCATTCACACACCCGGGCTGGTGGTGGTTGCGCCTTCGACAGCATATGACGCCAAGGGACTGCTGAAATCAGCCATTCGCGATGACAATCCCGTCATGTTTTTCGAGCATAAGAAGCTGTATCGCTCGGTGAAAGAAGAGGTTCCTGACGAGGATTTCACGGTTCCGCTCATGAAGGCCGAGGTCAAGAAGAGCGGGAGCGACCTCACCGTGATCTCCTACGGCTACACGCTCCAATTAAGCTTGCAGGCAGCGGAGAAAATGAAACAACAGCACGGAGTGGATGTGGAGGTAGTCGATCTGCGTACGCTGGTGCCGCTCGATAAAGACACGTTTCTAGAATCCGTCGCCAGGACGAATCGGGTGGTGATCGTCCATGAAGATAATCGCACGCTGGGAATCGGCGCCGAGATCTCGGCCGTCATCGCTGAGCAGGCTTTCGACTGCCTCGATGCACCGATCACCCGTGTTACTGCGCCGGATGTTCCGGCCGTACCATTCTCGGCGCCGCTCGAGCATTTCTATATGCCGTCCGTGGAGAAGATTGTGGCTGCCATGGAAAGGACAATACGCTACTAGGGTCGTACTACTTCTGCCGCGCAGCTTCCTTGACCTGAACCAAGAGCATTCGAAATGGCGTCTTGGCTCGGACAGCATGGGAGAGGAGAGGCGCCATACGGATGAACGAACCCGGTTTGACTTGAACCGTGTCGCTGCCGAGATCGATATCAGCTTCTCCTTCGAGCACCTGAATCAGCGCCGGCGTGGGAGCCGAGTGGGTTGAGAGTTCCTGTCCCGCCGAAAATCCGAACAACGTGATATTCAGGCGTTCGTCCTTGTGCAGGACGCGGCTGATGATTCCGTTTTCAGGGATCGCAAACTCATTTACCAAATTGGGTACAAATGTGTAGTCGTTCGCCGACATTGCTTTTTCTTCTTCCTCGCTATTTTGATGATTGCTTCACGACAGTAGAGAGTATGTTCGAAGCTTGAGTTGCAAGGCGACGTGCGTCGTCCTGCAGTTCGGGGCGATACCAGAAATCGGACTTCCGCACCACCTGTTCACACTGGCTGCGCAATTCCAGCCAGTCAGGAGGCAAGTGGTGACAATGAGCGAATTGCTCTAGAGTCACGTGCCGCTCTCTTCGGAGGGCCCGGCAGCCTCGTACGGAAGATCGATCCGCTTTTCCAAGACATCGTCGAGAATGTCCGAGTAGCGTCCAAATGTACCGGACGAAAATAGATCATCCGTTGAGGGCAAGATTAGGTTTGGATCACTGGGAGTGGGCAAGCTGCCTTCCGCGGCGTCTTTGGAATTCAGGGGTATGGACGAATAGCCCGGTACAAGGTGACGAATCTCCTGCATGACGAGTTCGGGATCAAAGGGGCTAAGGCGCGGTTCAAGGTTCTGACGCACCACCCAAACTGCGTTGCGGTCTGCCTCTCCCGATTGCGCTCCTCGCGATTGCCCTATGTCGGCCTGAACACCAGTTCCGCGAAAAACTGGAAGTGCTGGACGCAATCCCATGTGCATTCCCATGCGCAGAAAGATTTCGAGGTCCGATCGTGATCCCGGGATATCCGCGGCTTTTCTCAGTCGCTGTGTTTCGCCGCAGGTGTTCGTAAATGTCCCAGCTTTCTCGTAGGCACTCGCTGCCGGCAAAACCACATCTGCGATGGTTGCCGTCTCAGTCAGGAAAAGGTCCTGTACGACGACGAACGTGTTCCTGAGCGCGAATGGATCGAGTCCATAACGGAGGATCGGGTTAGCTCCGACAATGTAGAGTGACGATAGACTCCCTTCGCCAGCGGCACTGAACATCTGCAGAAGGTTCAGTCCCGGCGTCGCCGGTATTTCCGCGCCCCAAGCTTCTTGAAGCTTTGATCGTTTATCGAGAGATAAATATCCGGGCAGCAAATCTGGGAAGATCCCCATATCGGCTGCGCCTCTGGAATTCGAATGATCGCCCAAACAAATGAACTTGCTTCCCGAAAGATCCGATCCAAACCGAACGAGTGTTTCTATGGCAGATCCGGTTAGTTCCGAACCGAAGATGATTACGAGGTCTTCTTCCTGACGTATGCGCTCGGCGAGAGCAGACAATTGCGAAGCGACCGGCTTGAGAGCATCGGATGGGATGCCGCTGGAATTGGCGAGATTCGCGACCGCCTGGCTGAGCGTACCAGGAGGCGTTTGCACTAACTCCGTCGCCTGCCGTTTAAGCTTAATTTCGCGTTCATTGACCAAGTAGAGCCGGGCATGATGCAGACGAACATTGTTCCGAATCTGCCAAGCCAGCAGTGGATGCTGGTAGGTAGGGTCGCCGCCAATTACGAGGATCGCTGATGCTTCGAATACATCCTGCATCGTCGCGGTATTCGCGCCATGTTGACGCAGAGCACGGACGAAGCCCGGGTAATCAGTCGTGCGATGATGGTCAATGTTGTTTGTCTGTAGTACGAGGCGGGCGAACTTCTGGAGCAGATAGCTTTCTTCATTCGTGAGCCGGTTTGATCCAATAACCCCGATCGCCGCTCCACCCTTCGTGTCCCTGGTTTCCTTGAACTTACTCACCACCAGGGAAAGAGCTTCGTCCCAGGTGGCAGGGCGCAATCGACCGTCTTGCCGAATCAGAGGTTCGGTAAGTCGATCTTTCCGATTCACGAAGTCGAATGCGTATCGGCCCTTGATGCACAGGAAATCACCATTGATTCCTGCTTTGTCGCGATTGCTGCCGCGAATGATCTGCATTCGCCCCTCGGTGGGTCGTAATCCAAGGGTAGTCGTACACCCATCAGCGCAATGCGTGCAGACGGTGGCGACATGCTTCATTTCCCATGGACGGGTCTTGTAACGGTAAGGCCCGGACGTCAGTGCGCCGACAGGGCAGATGTCGATGCACATCCCGCACTCTTCACACTGGAGGTAGTCTTCCTTGTTCGGCACGATGAGCTGGGAGGAGTTGCGATTGGCGATGCCGAGCGCCCACACATCCATGCCTTCTCCGCACACGCGAACGCATCGATAACACATGATGCAGCGCGGGCGGTCAAAATACACAATGGGGGACCATTGCTGCTCGTCGCGATGATTCTTGATGTCGATGAGGCGGGACTCAGATGCTCCGTAACTGAGGGTCGCGTCCTGGAGTTCGCATTGGCCACCTGCGTCGCATACGGGGCAATCGAGAGGATGGTTTTCCAGTACGAATTCCAGCATTGCCTTTCTAGCCTGCCGGACAGTCGCACTCTCGGTGGTGACGACCATGCCTTCCGTGATGACTGTAGTGCATGCGGTCTGGAGCTTGGGCATCTTCGCAATTTCCACCAAACACATGCGACAGGCGCCTTGCAGTGAGAGATTCGGGTAGTAACAGAAAGAGGGGATTTCGATGCCCACCCTCTTACATGCCTCGATCAGCAATGTCCCGGCCGGAGCAGTTACTTTCTTTCCGTCAACGGTGATGGTGACATCCGACATAACACCTCGACTAATCCGCCTCTATATCGTAATACGATATTCACTGGATAGCGAACCCATGCCGAGACATTGCTGTCGCCCCAGGTCGAACAGTGTTGCAGGCGAAAGGCATGTTGAGACTCAGCGTGGATAGTAAGCGGCATTGATCTCCGAAAATTGCTTCCACTTTTCCGGCAGGTCGTCGAGAGCAAAGATGGCGGAAACAGGGCAAACGGGCACACAAGCTCCGCAGTCGATACACTCGACAGGATCAATGTACAACTGAGTGTCTGTCTCGAAGGTTGCTTCATCTTTTCTGGGATGGATGCAGTCCACGGGGCAAGCGTCCACGCAAGCTGTATCTTTTGTCCCAATGCACGGTTCTGCAATTACATACGCCATATGGGTCTCCGGCTATGAAGGTAGAAAGTGCGCGCGAGGAGGTCTATGACATAAGTCCTCCCACAACCAATGCGGCTCGTGATTAATCTATCGTTATACGATGTATCATCGGGGGAGGTTGCCATGTCACAAGCAGAAATTGCCGGCGGAAAGCTGATTTCGGCCGACGAATTGCCCACGAAGGGACACCTGCTTCGTGATTTTGAGCTCGTGTCATCCAAAGGCGAACCGATCCACCTTTCCGACTATCGAGGACGCCTGAACCTGGTGTTGATTGTGACCGACCAGAACCGCGATGCCGAGGAACTACTGCGTGAGAGCAGAGATCATTACGAAGAAATTCGCAGGTACGATGCCGAGGTACTCGCGATTATGGGGCTCTCGCGTAAGCAAGCCAGCGATGAAGCACAAAGGCTGAAACTGCCGTACCCAGTGTTGCCGGATCCGGAGAAGCACGTACATCGGTTGCTGGGTGCAATTGATGCTCAGGGGCGAGACAGCGCGGCCGTGTACATCACCGATCGGTTCGGAGAGGTTTTCGGAGCTTACCGTACCAAAGATCAACAGGCGCTACCTTCGTTGCCGGATATTCTGAATTGGCTTGAGTTCGTCGAGGCTCAATGCCCCGAGTGTGAGCCTCCGGAATGGCCGGTACAGTGATTCGACCGGAATGCGCAGTCACCCAGACGCGGTTCAAGATTGAGTCCGCAAAGAGCTTGCGAGTCGGATTCCAGCGAGCCCAAGGCACAGAAGAAAGCCAGCGATGAATATCTGCTCGGGCCGCTGCTGTTGACGCACAATCTCAATCACTAAAATCATTGCCGCCAGCGCAAGCAGCGTGAGCGACATGCCGCGGTGGAACCTTCGCATTCCTGATTGCACCCAACTCTCGGGCTGGTGTTCGAGTACACGGCCAGAATTGGAGTCGGTGCAGCGAGACTTCATGGTGCAGTTATTGCAGTGATGAGGTTGTGCCCGGTACCGTGCTATGCGGAATGTCTCATCGTATGACTCTCGATGGAGGTGCTGGCCGCTGGGGCACCGCCAGAGATCGTTCTCCGGAACGTATGTGAAGCCTTGCGTGCTGCTTGTCTGGGCTCGCCGATGCGTGTACCGCGCTACGGCTTCGAGCGCCGCAGACACCGAAACGAGAAAGGCCGCGTAACCGGAAGCGAGTATGAATTCAGCATCCATTGCGCTTGCTATCCTTCTTCGGCGGCCCCAACCACTTCGGTGAAGAGCACTTCCCGGGGCTCTTCCTGCGTGACTCCGGATGACATATGGCGAATTCCGAGCCAGCAGAGATAGAGGACCGGCAAAACTCCTCCGATGATGAACACAGCGTCGCCAGGGAACCTCAACCATTCGATCAGAGCGTTGGTGGGATTACTTAGATACTTGAGGCCGCGAGCGTCGAAGTATCCATTGGTGACAGAGTGATATAGCTGCAGTATGCCGAGCGGAAACAGTGTCGCGAACACCATCCAGGCCAAGCCCAGGTTCAGCGACCAGAAGCTAATCTTGGCGGCGCGATCAGACCAGTGTCTTTCAGGGATGATGTAGCGCAGGCAAAAGAGCGCCAGCCCGACGGCCAACATTCCATAGACTCCCATCATGGCAGCGTGGCCGTGATTCGCGGTCAAAGCCGTGCCGATTTCGTAGTAAGAGACGATCGGAAGATTGATCAAGAATCCGAAGATGCCCGCACCGAGGAAGTTCCAGAAGCCGACGGAAGCGAGAAACATGACAGCCCAGTAATGGGGGAATGCGCTTCGCGTCTTTCCTTCCTGGTGAGCACCAAGTTGCAGGAAACTCCACGCCTCAAGTGTCAGAAAGGTCAGCGGAATCACTTCCGCGGCCGAGAAGAAGGCGCCCAAAGCCATGTGAATCGAAGGCTCGCCGGAGAAGTAGACATGGTGCATCGTCCCAATCACGCCGCCGGCGGAATACAGAATCATGTCCAGATATACCATCGTGAGCGCTACTCGCTCATGCACCACGCCAAGCAGCACGAAGATGTAAGCCACCATGATGGTGGTAAACAGTTCGAGGAAATCTTCCACCCAAAGGTGGACGACCCAGAACCGCCAGAAATCGGTCGTTGTGAAGTGAGAACCCGGGTGTGCAAGGAGGCCGACGCCATAGAAGGCAGGGATCGATAGGGCAGCGAAGAAAAACAGCCAAGGCATGTTGCCCTTGTGCTGTGTCCGCAACTTGCCGCGCAGGCCGCGAAAGAGGATTGTGACCCAGAAGAAGAGGCCGATGGTGAGCAAAATCTGCCAGAATCGCCCTAAGTCGAGGTATTCGAATCCCTGATTTCCGAACCAGACCCACTGATTGCGAAGCCATCCTTGAATTCCGGCAAATTCTCCGGCCAGGCTGCCTACAACAACGATGGTTAAAGCCGACAGGAGCAGATAGGCAAGGAAGTTTTGTCGACGCGGTTCACTGCCAGCAATCATGGGCGCGAGAAAGATGCCGGCCGCGAGATAAGACGTTGAAACCCAGAAGATGGCGAGTTGAACGTGCCAAGTGCGTGCGATGTTATAAGGGAAGAGCCGTGCTAGATCGAATCCGAAGAAACTTGATATGTCGGCGCGGTAATGCTGCGTTGCACCGCCCACAAGTGTCTGCACCAGGAACAGCGCTGCCATAACGAAGAAGAACCAAGCACATGCGCGCTGCGCAGGGGTGAGCAATACCTGGTCCGGCGGCCGAAAAGAAATGGCCTGTCGTTCACGTCCGTGCCAGCCCAAGAAGTTCCATCGGCCGAAGGCCGCGAGCAGGAGTCCTGTTCCACCAAGCAAAGCAATCAGCGAAAGGACGCTCCAAACGATCGCATCGGCGGTGGCGTGGTTGTCGACCAGTGGCTCCGGTGGCCAGTTGTTCGTATACGAATAATCCAAACCAGGCCTTAAGGCCGCGGAGGCCCACGCAGTCCATGCGAAGAAAGCAGTGAGCTGATGAATCTGTTCGGGATCCGTAATCGCCTGCGGCCGGAGTCCGTACTTCGTGTTCGTTTCACCGAAATATGCTGCGTAGTATTTTTCCAGTTCGGCGAAAGCATGTGCCTGGGCAGGGGTGAAAATCAACGTGCCACTTGAGCTGTCATAACGATTCGTTTTGAAGTCCGTGATGGTCTGCTGCTTCGCACGATCGGAGTTGCTGCTACCGTAGTATTCGGCCACGAAAAGTGCAGCACGATGCAGGTAGTCTGCCGTGAAGTCAGGGCCGAGATAGGCACCGTGCCCGAAGATGGATCCGTATTCCATCAGGCCGTTGCGCAGGAATATCTGTTGTCCGGCCATGATGTCGTCCTGACTGAACAGAGAAGTGCCGGAAGCATCGGTGACGAGTTTTGGGATCGGCGGTTCGTCTGTGTAGGTCTCGTAAGCCAAGAAGCCCAAGACGAAGAACCCGAACAAGATCACGATCGCGACGGCTTGAACCCAGCCGCGTGATATCAGCAACTGCTGTTTGGCCTGTGCCTGCATCAGGCAGCCTCCTAATCGTTACGGAGCGTTAATGACTCGTATCTGGAATCGATGATAAGCATTCGAGGATCGAGAGCAGCCGGTGCACTCCATTTAGGATGCGAAATATCGTACTACGATGTGTAACAAGCAGAATAGGCCGCCAGCCAGGACATGGTGCGGGTGACTGTTTCGTTCGTGAAGTTTGGAGTAAACTTCGGGGCCGATGAAGCCAAAACGCGTTTTCAGCCCCTTCATGTCGCTGCGGGTGGTGACGGTTGTCTGGATCTGCCTTATCGCAATTCTGGCTGCGAGCCAGGAAATTAAGTCCCCAAATGGAAATGTTGTGCTCAGCTTCAGCCTTCAGGCGGGCGGCGTGCCGACATACAGCCTGGCGTACAAAGGGCGAGCGGTGATCAAGCCAAGCCGGCTGGGTTTCGAGCTGAAGAATGCTCCGGCACTTCGGGATGGATTCGCGTTGGGCGAGGCGAAGACGGCAACGTTCGATGAGACCTGGGAGCCGGTGTGGGGCGAGGTGAGAAAGATCCGCAACCACTATAACGAGCTGTCCGTCACGCTGACGCAAGCGCAAATGGAACGAACCATGGTGGTGCGGTTCCGCGTGTTCGATGACGGGCTGGGGTTTCGGTATGAATTTCCGCGACAACCGAAACTTTCGTATTTCGTGGTGAAGGAAGAGCGGACGCAGTTTGCCCTGACCGGAGATCATAAGGCGTTCTGGTTGCCGGGTGACTACGACACGCAGGAATACAAGACGGTAACGTCGAACCTGTCGCAAGTGCCTGGGTTGATGAAACGGTCGATCACGCCGAATGCATCGCAGACTCCCTTCTACACGGGCGTGCAAACACCGCTCATGATGAAAAGCCAGGACGGGTTGTACATCAATATCCATGAAGCGGCTCTGGTGGATTACTCCTGCATGTCGCTGGAGCTGGGCGATAAGAATTTTGTGCTGGAATCGCACCTGACGCCGGATGCGAGGGGCGATAAGGGGTATCTGCAAACGCCGGTGGTGTCGCCGTGGCGCACGGTGATGGTGAGTGATAAGGCCGGCGACATCCTGGAATCAAAGCTAATCCTGAACCTGAACGAGCCGACGAAGTACAAGGATGTCTCGTGGATCAAGCCGATTAAGTATGTCGGTGTGTGGTGGGAGATGATCACGGGCAAGAGCACGTGGTCTTATACGGACGCCGACAACGTCAAGCTTGATCAATTCGATTACTCGAAGGCAGTGCCGAACGGTAAGCACGGCGCAACGACGGCACATGTGAAGGAGTACATCGACTTTGCGGCGAAGCATCATTTTGACGCCGTGCTGGTGGAGGGGTGGAACATCGGCTGGGAGGATTGGTTCGGGAAGAGCAAAGACTACGTGTTCGATTTTCTGACACCTTATCCAGACTTCGACTTGCAGGCAGTTCGGCAGTATGCGGCTAGCAAGGGCGTGAAGATCATCATGCACCATGAGACTTCTAGCTCAGTCCGCAACTATGAACGACACATGGATGCAGCGTACAAGTTCATGGTGGCGAACGGTTACAACGCGGTGAAGAGCGGCTACGTGGGGGACATCATCCCGCGCGGCGAGCATCATTATGGGCAGTGGATGGTGAACCATTACCTGTATGCGATCCAGAAGGCGGCCGAATACAGGATCATGGTGAATGCGCATGAAGCGGTACGGCCGACAGGACTTTCGCGGACCTATCCAAACTTGATTGCGAACGAGGCCGCCCGAGGCGGTGAGTTCGAAGCCATGGAAGGAAACAATCCCGATCACACACTGATCCTTCCGTTTACCCGGCTGATTGGCGGTCCGATGGATTACACACCGGGATTCTTCCAGACGCGAATCAGCACATTCAATCCGAAGAACAACAACTTTGTACACACGACGCTGGCACGTCAGTTGGCACTCTACGTTCTGATGTACAGCCCGCTACAAATGGCGGCGGACCTGATCGAGAACTACAACGAGCACCTGGACGCATTTCAGTTCATCGAAGATGTGGCCGTGGATTGGGATGACACAAAGGTGCTGGAGGCGGAACCCGGCGATTACCTGACGATAGCGCGCAAAGCAAAAGGGAAGGACACCTGGTTTATTGGCAGTGGCTGCGATGAGAACGGAAGAACTTCAGAAATTACTTTGAACTTCCTGGATCCGGCGAAGACATACGCAGCGACCATCTACGCGGACGCGAAGAATGCGCATTATGAAACAAATCCGCAGGCGTACACAATCAACAAGATGAACGTGACCAGCAGGACCAAGTTGACGGAATACTGTGCGCCAGGGGGCGGCTACGCAATCAGCGTCGTATCGAAATAGGCTTATGCCGCGTCTTTGAAATCATCACCCGGACTAAACCGTTGGGGAGCATCCTTTTCGGGCTTCGGGGCGAAGCCGATTCCCATTTCAGAGAACCAATCGAGGATCTCATTCTCGCAAACCGGATCGGGAGCGTTTTCGTTTGATCGATTCTGCATGATGACCTCCGATGCGAGATGCTGCTGCGTATGTTGCCCGGTCATCAAAACGCCGCACCTGGCGGCCTTACTGAATCATCAACATGGTTGTAAACTGGCCCGGGCCTGACTGAGATGTACCATACTCCTCCCGGAGCTGACGAATGGTTTCCTCCAGAGCCTGGGCTCGTTGCTTACATTGGCGCACATTGTCGTCGGCATCCTGCAGGGAAAAGGTGCCGGTCAGGTAAGTCTTCAATCGTTCAAACGCAAGTGCCGTCTCGAGCCAGTGACGATGTTCCTGCTCGAGCAACTGGATCAGGCGTTCCGGGGTCATTCTCTCGTCATTCCAAACGACAGCCATGCGCACAGCTTGCTCTATGACGCCCGGACTCGCAAATTACGCTCGTAATGCGATTTGAGTGGCGAGCTACCGTTTGCATCGACATTCAAAAGGCTTACTGAGCTGCCACTGCTTTGCAGGCAAACCGCCGTCGGGGCATCCGCTCCAATTACACAGTCTCTATATCGAACAATCGGAGTGGTTATGGCTTCACCTTCACCTTGGGAGTTGGGCGGGCTCACTGTCCCGCAGCTTGGGCGGCGCGTCTGGGCGGAAATCAACGGCGACGATGACGTATTCGGTCGTGCCGCAGAACTGGCGTATTTCTTCTTTCTCGCGTTGTTTCCAGCACTGATATTCGCGACAGCGGTGCTCGGTTTGATGGCGGGACCGGGGTCAGAACTGCGGCAATCCTTGCTGGATTACCTGGCGCGGGCGATGCCGCCTTCGGCTTCGGAACTTGTGCGCCAGACTCTGGACCAGACCACGCAGGCAAGCGGAGGCGGAAAGCTGAGCTTCGGAATTTTGGCAGCTCTGTGGTCGGCCTCGGCGGGCATGGCGGCCATCATGGACACGCTAAACATTGCGTACGAGGTGGAGGAGAGCCGCCCTTGGTGGAAGAAGAGATCAGTGGCGATCGCACTGACGATTGGAGTGACCGCTCTGACCCTGATTTCGCTGGCGGTGATCCTGTTCGGTGGCAACATTGCTGACTTTGTTTCGCAGCATGTGGGGCTCGGTGGCGCTCTTACGGTCACATGGAAAGTCGTTCAATGGCCGCTGGCGCTGGTCTGCCTGAGCGTTGTATTCGCCATGGTGTACTACTTTGCTCCAAACGTGGAACAGCGGACATGGCATTGGGTGACGCCGGGCGCGGTGATCGGAATGGTGCTTTGGCTGGCAGCGTCCTTTGTTTTCCGTGTCTATCTGCACTTCTTCAATTCGTATAGCGCGACATACGGTGCGTTGGGCGCGGTAATCATTCTGCTGCTGTGGTTTTACATAACAGGCCTGGCGATCCTGATCGGAGGGGAGATCAACTCGGTTATTGAGGATGCTGCCGCGAAACGAGGCGCGGCCGAGGCGAAGGAGAAAGGTGAAAAGACCCCAGGTGAAAAAGAGGAAAGAGTGCCGCTGCGCAAACGTCCGGCGGCTTAGTCCTGAGCGTACGAGTTCTTCAGGTGTGGGGAACTGGTAAATTTCGGGTAGAGCACGACGACAGCGCGGTAAAGGATCAGGGCTGCGAGCGCCGTGCCATAGTAGATGGGGCGGCGAGTGTCGAACTTCACAAGCCAGAGGAAGTGCAAGATGCCAAGCATCGCGCTGATGTAGATGGCCTGGTGTAAACGTGCCCATCGCTTGCCGCCGAGGCGGCGAATCCATCCGCTGGTGCTGGTTAAGGCGAGTGGAATGAGCAGCACGAAGGCGCTGAAGCCCACGGTGATGAACTTGCGCTTCTGGATGTCGATGAGCATTTCGTGCCAATCGAAGAACTTGTCTAGCCAGATATAGGTGAGAAAGTGAAGTACGACATAGAAGAAGGCGAACAGTCCCAACATCCGGCGGAAACGTACTAACCAGGGCTGGCGAAAGAGTTTGCGCGCCGGAGTGATGGCAAGCGTGAGAAGAAGAAAAATGAGCGTCCACTTGCCGGTTGAGCGAGTGATGACTTCGATGGGATTGGCACCGAGGCTCCAACGATCCGCACCCTGGGCGATGAAAGGAATGCCTGCCGTTTGAGGAAGGTCGTGGAGGGCCTTCCAAATCAGCGTAAAGAGCGGACCCAGGCACAGCAGAAATATAGGTACTTTCAAAGCGCGGATTTGGGCGTTGCTTATCAACACTAAAAATTCTTTCTCAGATCCATACCGGCATAGAGTTGCGCAACCTGATCTCCGTAACCATTGAACTTGAGGGTATCGCGCTTGAGGAACTCGCCGATCCGACGTTCTTTCTTTTGGCTCCAGCGCGGGTGATCGACTTCGGGATTCACATTGGAATAGAAGCCATACTCATTCGGTGCGGCGGCCTGCCATGTGGTCGTTGGCTGGTTGTCTACGAGTTCGATTTTAACGATTGACTTAATGCTCTTGAAGCCGTACTTCCAAGGCACAACTAGTCGGATTGGAGCGCCGTCCTGTTTAGGCAGTTCATTTCCATACATGCCGGTGGCAAGAGTCGCGAGCGGATGCATGGCTTCGTCGAGGCGAAGTCCTTCGATGTAAGGCCAATCGAGCACGCCATAGCGCTGCCCGGGCATCTGCTTGGGATCATATTTCGTGGTGAACTTTACATACTTCGCTTTACTGAGTGGCTCGACCTGTTTGAGGAGGTCGCCGAGCGAGAAGCCGACCCAAGGAATGATCATGGACCATCCCTCGACGCAGCGAAGTCGAAAGATACGCTCTTCCTGTGGGAACTTGGTAAGGAAGTAGTCGATATCGAGTTTCTGGGGCTTCTTGACGAGGCCGGAAATCTCTACAGTCCAGGGTCTAGTCTGGAGCGACTGGGCGAGGCGAGCGGGTTCGTACTTATCGCTACTGAACTCGTAGAAATTGTTGTAGCTGGTGATGTCTTTGAGAGGGGTCTGCTTCTCAGAGGTGCTGAACGGGCTTTTGCCGGAAATGTTGAGATTGCTGGCCGCCTGTACGGTTTCAGGGGCTGTGCCGTGCGAATCCAAGTACTTGCCCAACAACACGGCTCCTCCGGCGAGGGCGACTCCGGTGATGAATTTCCTACGGTTCAAATATGTTTCCCGTGGGGTGATTTCCGAAGAAGGGATGTCCGAGGGCTTCTTGATCAGCATGGCGCCGAATTCGCTCCTAGAATTCAGACGCCCAACTGAGAGAAAAGTTTCAAATTCGGCAATTGGAGCCTAGTTAAAGGATGCGACGGCGTCTTCCTCGGAGTCGTAAACCTCGAAGAGGTCCAGGAGGCCGACCATCTTAAGGGTTTTCTGAGTGTAAGCAGTGGGCTGCACCAGTTTGATGCTGCCACCCTGTTGTTTCGCGGCTGTCTGGCTGCGAACGAGGACGCCAATGCCGCTGGAATCGACGAGCGGGACTTCAGAGAGGTTAATCAGAATGCGGGTATCGCCCGCACTGATGGACTGCTCTATAGCGTCGCGAAAGGAGTCCACGGCCTGCCCGAGGGTTAGACGTCCACGCAACCGAACAACCTGAACATCTGCCTGCTTCACTAAGGAAAGATCCACCAAGTCCCCCGAAAAATGAGCAATTAAGGTTCGTTGACCTAGGCCCGACCGTCTGATACAGTTCGCGCCCAAAGTAGCCAAAAAGGATTGTTTTGGCAAGTCTTGGGGTTGGGTCCATGTTCAGGGGTGGGGTAGGAACGGACAATGGGTACCGAGGGGGCGGTTCGAGTTCTTGATATCGCAGCGTTCGCGTCAGCGCTGCTATCGCAACGCGAATTGAGTCCGCGAGCGCGCCAGATCGCATCGCTAATTCAGATGATCATTCCCGACAGCGGAGTGGTCGTCTATGTGTTGGAAGACACAGAGAGCGGGTCGGTGTGGCGTTCAAAAGCAACAGTCGGCGAGTTGAAAGTTGATGCAACACTGGCGGCCAACCTTGAAGTGTTGCAGGGACTCGCCGTTCACCCGCAGTTCCTGCTCTTTGATGGAGCCGAACTTGCGCGCGAGGCATACGCCCATCTCGACTTGCGTCGAACGGTAGTCAGTTGGGCTTTGTTGCCAATCCTCCTTGAAGATTCTGTTATTGCAGCGGTTGAGATCGTTTCCTTTTCGGAGGCCATTCGCCCTGAACTGGAGGAGTTACTTTCCGGCGCGTTGCGGCTGTCCTCCACAGCTATTGCGGCTTCGCTTGACTACGAGCGCGAGCGAAACTCGCAACTCCAATCGATCTCGAGGATGACGCAGTTCTACGACCTGGAGAAGACGTTCAACGCCACGATCGAAATTGAAGAGCTGCTTCCGATCATTGCGTCCAAATTTCGCGAAATCCTGAACGTACAGGCTGTAAACCTGTGGATGGTGGAGAGCAGCCAGACATTGTTGCTGACGAACTCGGCGGGCGAAGATCCGACGATGCACATCGGATCAACGCAACAAGCAGGTGAGGGGCATGCGTTCGATGTGTCCGAGAGTGGTGAGCCGAGTGCCGTAGACAGTGCCGATGAACGACTTGCAAAGCGTAACGGGGGAGTGGAGGCAGGCGCCATTTTTTCGCTGATGGCGGCGCCACTTCTCGACAAGGAACATTGTGTTGGCGTGGCGGAAATCATCAACCGGCTCGATGGCCAGCCCTTTGATGAAGACGATCTCTTCCTGCTGACAACGATCTGCGAGACGGCCTCGGGGGCGCTGCACAACGCGGCGCTGTTGCAGTCGGAGCGCAAGGCGCAAATCCTGCAGACGCTGGTGGATGTCAGCAGCGAGATAACGTCCACGCTAAATCTAGACCGGGTGCTCCAGACCATTGTGAATGGGCCGCAGGCAGTGATCCCATATGAGCGCAGCGCAATTGCGCTGGAGCGTAACGGGCAACTGCAGTTGAGAGCAGTCTCTGGCATGCTCAAGATCAATTTCGGAGAGCCATCCGTGATTGCTCTTCGAAATCTGGTGGAGTGGCTCTCGTTTACACGAGAGGATCTGACTGTCCAACAGCATGACGAACAGATTACGGGCTCGACCGAGCAGACGAAGGAAAGCTTCCGCCATTATTTCGCGCAAACCGGGGTGAAAGGATTCCACGCGCGGCTGCTGAATGATGATCAGGGGCGACTGGGACTGCTCGTCTATGAGAGCAGCGATCCGGACTTCCTAAGCTCAGCTCATATCGAACTGATCAAAATTCTCTCCGGACAGGCGACCGTCGCGCTCCGTAATGCACAGTTGTACCAGGAAGTGCCGTTCATCAACGTGATCGGCCCCATCATGGAGCGCAAGCGCAAGTTCATGGGGATGGACAGGCAACGGCGTGTGAGGGTTGGGCTTCTGGCGGCAGCGGTGGTGCTGTTCCTGCTTTTCTTCCCGGTTCCCTTGCGAATTGCGGGCGACGTAAACGTTACTGCGACGCGAACGGCTATGGTGCAACCGGAGTTCGATGGCGTGGTGAAGCGCGTCCTGGTGCGTGAAGGCGATGCAGTGCGTAAAGGATCGATTCTGGCCGAGATGGATGACTGGGAGTTTCGACGTCTGCTGGCGGAGGCGGAAGCCAAATACAGCAGCGCGGTTTCGGAAATGAACCGGGCATTGGCGGCCAACGACGGAACAACGGCGGGTGTCCAGCGCGCGAATGTGGCGCTGTGGTCCTCGGAGGCGGCGAGGTTGCGCGAGAAGATCGAAAGAGCGAAGTTACGATCGCCTGTCGATGGAGTGGTGACGACACCGTTCGTTGAGAATTTCACTGGCCGAAAGCTGGATGCCGGTGAAAAGTTTGCGGAGATCGCCGACACCTCACATGCGGTTGTCGATGTAGCTGTCGAAGAGCAGGACGTCCCACTGTTGCAGGCTGGGATGTCGGCAGGCGTCAAACTCGACAGTTATCCGACAAAGACGTTCCGCGGCAACGTGCTGGTGATCAGCCCGAAAAGCGAACCTGTCGGAGATCAGCGGATGTTTTATGCGCGGGTGGATGTGCCGAATCCGGACAGGCTGGTGAAACCGGGCATGCAAGGCACCGCGAAGATCTGGACGGGATGGAAGTCGGCGGGGTACGTGATGTTCCGGCGTCCGGGGATGTGGATGTGGGGCAAGTTGTGGTCATGGTTCGGCTTCTGAGGGAGGGACGCGTGAGAAGGGCAATCATTTCTCTGGGGCTGCTGGTTGCGTTGGCGTTGCACTTGGGGTGTAAAACAGCGTCCACTCCGGCGAACGCAACTTCAACTTCCAACGCGAACAAGAGCGCTTCCGAACAGATTCAGCCAGTGCCTACGGAGGATACGGAGTTCGTTGCTTCCGGGCCAATCACCGTGGAGAACCAACTGGATGTAGCGGTGCAGCGAGATGGGATTATCTCTGAGTTGCTGGTAGATGCAGGTGACTCCGTGCGTAAAGGGCAGTTGCTGGCGAGATTGGACGATCGTCAGTTAAAAGCAGACCGCGACGCGGCCAGGGCGCAATCGGCAAGTATTGAGGCCGACCTTAAGAACTGGGAAGCCACGGTAAAAATGGCGGAAACGGATCTGAATCGTAGCGAAAAGATGTGGGAGAACAAGTTGATCACCGAAAGCCAGGTGGATCACGACCGGTTCAAACTCGTGGCTACGAAATATGAGTTGGATAGGGAACAGAAAAACCTGCAACGTGCGAACAGCGTGGCAGAATCACTTGAACTGGAAGTGGAGAAAACAAGGATCGTAGCGCCCTTCGACGGTGTAGTCGCGCGTCGCTATGTGCGACTGGGGCAGCGGGTGGCAAATGGAGACCGTCTGTTCTGGGTTACGGCGGTTTCGCCAATGCGCGTGAAGTTCACTCTTCCCGAGAAGTACGCTGCCCAAGTGAGGCGAGGGACGATGTTGGAGGTGGTTCCGAGCGAGATGGCGGAACAGAAGTACGCGGCGAAGGTGGTGCTGCTAAGTCCGGTCATCGATCCGGCGAGTGGCACGATTGATGTCACGGCAGAACTAGTTGGACCGACCGGTTCGTTGCGTCCAGGAATGGTCAGCAATATCCGTCTTGAAACCTCTCGATGAATCTAGCTGAAGCACTTGTGCAGGCGTTGCCGGAGCTGCCGACGCAAGTCGTCGCGAAGCGCAAGTTCAAGTTCAACCCGGACTTGATCGTACGCGACGAAATTGATGACAACGGCCAGCCGATCAAGGTGGTGTTCGTGCCCGAAAAGGGCGCGATGTATTACCTCGAGCAGCCGCAGTTTGATCTCTTCAAGCTGTTTGACGGCGAAAGGGATATTGCAGAGGTGGCCCAAGCCTATCTCGAGCAAACAGGCACTGCGATCCCGGAGGAAGACGTCAAGGGATTCGCTCTCGCTTCCGTCGATACGGGACTTTGGTATGAGTCGGCGCAAGAACGGAATATCACCCTCAGCCAGAAGCTGAAGGACGAACGCACTCGCAGGGTCAAGCAGAAGGGCAAGTTCTCTGACCTGTCACACATCATTTTCAAGGGATGGGACCCGGACAAGTTCCTGACCTGGGTTCACGAGAAGCTGTGGTTCATCTACACGCCGTGGTTTACAGCGCTGACGATGGGCCTGTTTGCCTTCATGACATGGATCTGGGTGAGCCGGTGGTCGGAGATCGGGCGCGATACTCTCCTCTATTACACCTTCACGCAAAAGAGCGCGAGCGACTTGCTGGAGTTCTGGCTGCTATTCCTGTTCATGGCGTTCTTTCACGAATCGGCACATGGACTTACCGCGAAACACTACGGCGCCTCGGTGCACAACATGGGATTCCAGTTGATTTATCTGGCACCAGCGTTTGCGATCGAGATCACTGAGCTGTGGGCGCGCGTGGGACGGAGGGAGCGATTGTGGGCGATCATCGCCGGGGTGTGGATCGAGATGGTGTTCTGCGCCATCGCGACCATCATCTGGTGGGGTACTCCGGGCGGGACGATGGTCCACGAATGGTCATACAAGCTGATGATGATTACGGGGCTGGTAGTCCTCGTGGTCAACATGAACCCACTGATGAAGCTGGATGGGTATTACGCGCTGGCAGAGATCGTGGGAGTTTCGGAGCTGAAGGAACGTTCGACGGCGTTTGTCTCCGGTTGGGTTAAGAAGCATGTGTTCCGGCTTCCCGTGGAGTACGACTACGTTCCGCCGAGGCGGAGATGGTTGTTTGTGCCGTACGCTCTGCTTTCCGGCGCATACAGCTACCTTCTTCTCTTTGCCGTGTCGCGGTTCACTTACAACGTGTTCCATCGTTTTACTCCGGAATGGGCCTTCGTTCCGGCGGGACTGGTGGCGTGGAAGATTTTCAAATCACGCATTCTCCGGTTTGGTGCTTTTATGAAAACTGTGTTCCTCCACAACCTGGATGAATTGAAGACGGCTACGAGTCCAACCACTCGGGTCGCTCTCTTGGTGGGGCTCGCCGTTGTGCTTATCGTGCCGGTGTTCCACAAGACCGCTAATGGCGTTTTTGTGCTCGAGCCGGTGGAGAAGGCGGTGGTGAGAGCGAAGGTTCCTGGCTTTGTCGAGCGGATGTACGTGGAAGAACAGTCGCAGGTTCAAGCCGGGGCGCCCATCGCGCAAATGCGGAATCTCGAAATCGAGGGCGAACTGGCGAAGGCTTCTGCGGAGCTGGAGGTTGCGAAATCCCGTTACGTGAGGGCCCAGTTGCAGTACGCATCTCTTGGGTCCTCGCAGGCGGAATTCAACAGGGCCGAGAGTGTGCAGGAGACCGCCCGAAGCCGGGCTAGCGAATTGTTACCTTCGGCGCCAATTGCCGGGGTGGTAACAACGCCCCGGCCGCGCGACCTGGAAAAACGTTACGTGGAGGAGGGTACTGAGCTGGCGACCATCGAGAACCTGGGCACCATGCGAGCCAGACTGTACCTGCCGGAATACCAAGTCCGGGAGATCCACGCCGGTGCACCAGTATCGGTGCGAATGAAGTCCCGCTGGTCGCTGGTAAAGGGACAGGTCGATTACATCGGCGTTGCTCCGTCCGATGTGCCGCCGGGATTGATGGCGGAGAGCAAATATTCGGGTCTTAGGCCGCCGGCCTTTTATGTTGTCGATGTGCGAATCGCTAATCCAGGAGATTTGAAAACGGGTATGTCCGGCGAAGCCAAGATCATACTCAGGAACCAAAGTTTGTTTGGCAAGTTTTGGGGCAACGTGAAAGATTTCGCGGGGCGACGGCTTTACTAGCAATGAAAAAGGCCGCTCATTCGCGAGCGGCCTGAATCCGGATTGGTTCTGTTTACAGAGCAGCCTTGCCGACGGCCTTCGCGGCGAGCTTTGCGGGAGCCTTTGCGGCCATTTTGGCTGGCGCTTTGGCAGCGAGCTTCGCCGGAGCCTTTGCAGCAAGCTTTGCCGGTGCTTTGGCGGCTAGTTTGGCTGGAGCTTTGGCAGCGAGTTTTGCAGGAGCCTTTGCAGCAAGCTTTGCCGGCGCTTTTGCGGCGAGCTTTGCGGGAGCCTTCGCTGCTACCTTCGTTACAGAAGTGCCAACCGCATTGGGCGTGGTGGCGATAATAGCTTTGCGGACAACGTCACGGCTGGCAATCAAAGATTTCTTTTCCATCTGTATAGCCTCCAGTTTTTTACAGTGATTTTCTGAGCCCCTAGTCTTGTCCTTCTCTAGAGCACTCGGCGTGCCAAGGGCAGCTGGAAGCAAAAAGCAAACAATTCGCCCGTTTTTTAGGTTTCAGACGGCTTTTGGTAAGGACCAGTTTTGTCCTGGGACAATTTCTGTCCCTAGCCAGGTACAGAAATTGTCCGCCGAGATTGTTTACAGACCGAGGTCTCGCAGCTTTTCAATCGGTCTCGGTATAACGGCCTTACCACCCTTCACGACGATGGGACGCTGGATAAGTTCGGGATGCTTGGCCATGAGTCGGAGCAGGGCAGCGTCGTCTAGGTCGCGCCCGGCAACGTGCTCCTTGTAAGCAGGTTCGTTCTTGCGGATAGCGTCGGCAGGCCGAAGGCCGGCTGCCTTGAGTAGATTACCCAGACCTTCTGCCGTGAGAGGCTCTTCGAAGTAATTGACCGCCTGGAATTCGACCCCTTTCTCCGTAAGCTCCTTTTTCACAACGCGACAAGTGGTGCAGGTGGGTTTCTCGTAGACGATGATTTTCTCTTTCATCTTGCGCCTCGAATGCGTTTTTTATAGCAAATTGCCGGGAATCACATTAACCTTTCCGACCCAGATAGTGCCATGTCTTCGTCTGCGGTTCCCAGGAAATCAGATCGACGTCCTGTGCTTATTCTGTCGAGCGACGGGGAGGCTTGCGCCGCGCTTGATGCGGAGCTTTCGGTTGTGGCCAACGTAGCGCAGGTTCCGGATCTAGATTCACTGTTCACGGTGCTGTCGTCGATTCCGCAGGACCTGCTGGTGTTGGATCTGGATTCCATCGGCGGGAATCCACGCGAATCCGAGAATGCGGCTTATTCGATCTGCGAACGATTCCCGCAACTCCGCGTGATTGGACTGACACGCTCACGGCAGGCAGCCGGACGCATACGCAGCATTATCCAGAATGTGTTCATTGCGCCCGTTGATCCCGACAAGCTGCAAAGTGCCGTCATGGCCTGCCTGAATGGAGATGCTTCGGAGGCGGCGGACATGGTTCGCGTCACTTCCGACCGTCGTTCTCTCGCCGGTCTGATCGGAGCAAGCGAGCCGATGCAAATGGTGTACGAAGCCATCTTGCGGCTGGCGGACAGCGGTACGACGGTGCTGATCCGAGGAGAGAGCGGATCAGGCAAGGAATTGGCCGCACGAGCTATGGTTTCACTCGGGCGGCGGAGTGCGAAGCCGTTCATTAGTCTGAACTGCGCGGCACTGCCGGAATCCCTTATAGAGACCGAGTTGTTTGGACATGAACGCGGCGCCTATACCGGAGCAGATCGAGCGCGACCGGGACAGATCGAGTTGGCACACACGGGAACGTTGTTTCTGGATGAGATCGCAACCCTGACACTCCCACTACAAAGCAAACTTCTGCGAGTACTGGAAGACCGGGAGGTCCGCCGGATCGGTGGCAACACAGGGCGTGCGATCGATTTCCGGTTGATCACGGCGACCAACGAGGACCTGGAGGAAATGGTCAAGGCGGGGCGGTTTCGCGAGGACCTCTACTACCGCATCAATGTGGTGCCGCTAGACCTGCCTCCCTTGAGAGAGAGAGAGGGAGATATTCCTCTGCTGGTCGATCACTACCTGAAGCACTTCTGCGCATTGGAGGGCCTGCAGCAGAAGCATATTGCGCCAGAGGCGATAGAGATTCTGGAGGATTACAACTGGCCAGGGAACGTCCGCGAACTCGAAAACCTGGTACAGCGGCTTGTACTGATGGTTACTGGCGACACAATTGAAGCACGACACCTCCCAAAGTCGGTTCTGTTCGCAAGCCATGCGCGGAACGAATCGCTGCTCATTCCGGAAGAGGGGCTGGATTTTCCGAATGAGATGGAGCGCATCGAAGCGGCATATGTGCGGGCCGCATTGCGAAGGACCTCAGGGGTAAAGAACAAGGCGGCGAAGCTGTTGAACATTTCTGAGCGACAGATGAAGTACCTGTGTCATAAGCACGGGCTGTGAAAGCCAGAATTCCCAATCCGGGAAAAGAGATGTCAAGGGGGTCAAGCCAGCTTTTTTCGCGTAAGTCATTGAGATAACGGCAAATATATTTTTCCAAATGTTGGCATGATGCCCCCTTTCAAAACGCTAAGCTTGAAATAGTAGGGTTTTAGAAAACTTCTTTTCATTTCAGGCTGGGAATCCCATGAAATTTGGAATTTTGGCCTGCTTCGGGCGAAGCAGGATCGGGCGCGGTATTGTGTCGGCGCTGGTGGCGGCACTGGTGTTCATTATGGTTGGCGGCAGAGCAGAGGCCGGACCCGCAACGACGGTGGTGAGCGATGTCGTTTATCGGGCGGACGGAGCGCCAGCGGCAGGACAGATTTTGCTGTCATGGCCTGCGTTTGTGACGGCAGACGGAAAGCCTGTCGCGGCCGGCACAATGTCGCTGGGGATCGGAGCAGGGGGAAACGTGACGGTGGCGCTCGCGCCAAACGAGGGCGCGAACCCATCCGGCACGTACTACAAAGTGACTCTGAAGTTGAATGACGGAACAACAAGCACCGAGTACTGGACGATTCCGCGGAAGAGTCCGGTTAAGGTGGCCGAAGTGAGGTCGCAATTGGCACCGGCTTCGGTGGCGGTGCAGTTTGCGTCGCGGCAATATGTCGATTCGACGCTGGCGTTGAAGGCGGATGGCGCTTCGGTCCTGCACAAGATCGGCGATGAGCAGGTTGCCGGTATCAAGGAGTTCGTTGCGTCCCCGCTGGTTCCAATGCCGAGAGTTGCCTCGGCTGTGGCGAACAAGAGCTACGTGGATGCGCAGGTGGCGTCCGTCAGCACCGGGGAGTTCGTGCGAAAGTCCGGCGACACCATGACTGGAGCTCTGATATTGGCGGGAGATCCAACGAGCACGAACCATGCGGTGAACCGGCATTACATCGACCTACAAATGGCCGGACTCGCAGGGGCGTTGACGCAAAAGCTTGGTCGCGAAAATGACACGCCAATCACATTGGCAGGCATGCGGTTTGCAACGCAATTTCCGTCGATTCAGGCAGCGATCAACGATGCCGGAGCGACCGGTTCTGTGGTGATTCCGCGCGAATATCCCGGAATCGACAGCTTCGCGAATCCCAACAAGGTGCCGATCATCGACCTGCGGGGTGACGCAAGCTATCGCGGCGTTTACAACGTAAAAGACTTCGGCGCGAAGCCCAACGACGGCGCGGATGACTGGCAGGCGATCCAGGCGGCAATCGATGCGGCGAGTGAGGGAAATGGTCCGTATGGTTCCGTCTATGTCCCGCGAGGGATTTTCCATGTAAGTAAGCCATTGCACATCACGAAGGGCATCCGGTTCTTCGGAGCGGGGCGAGGCCAAAGCGAGATCACTGGTTACTCGGCCGATCAGGGCGCGGTGCTGGTGGTGTCGCCTCCGACGTCGCTCTATCCGTCGTTGCCGACAGGTGAGTCACTGGTGACCGGGCCGGGGAACTCAATGTATCTGAACGGCGGGTACGATTACCTGCTTAACCTGCGAGAGAGTGGCGCAGTGGAACTGAACGGCCGCGACGCCCTGACAGTGGAGTTTTACTACAAGCCGGATGAGTCGGTGAGCGCGGGGCTGTACAACATCATTTCCTCTTCAGGCACGGTAACAACGACGACAAACGTCGCGTTCTCGATTCAGCATGTAACCGGAGATAGCATCACGGCTTCCTTGAATGTAGGCGGAGTGTTGCAGTCGGTGACCTCCCCCGCGAACGCGGTCACGCAAGGGAGCGTGGCGCATATAGCCATGACCTTCGACGGAAGCTCGTTAAGGTTGTTTATCAACGGGGAACTCAAGGGAAGCACGGCGGCGTCGGGAACGATTTCGCAGGCCGCGGGTGAAGACTTCGTAATTGGGCCTCGAGTCGCCGGATTCATGGAAAGCACCTTCCTGAATCCGATGGCTAAGGGCTGGATAGATTCAGTGCGGATCTCGAATTTCGCGAGATACAGCGGCAACTTCGCATCACCTACCGCGAAGTTCACGAGCGATGCGTCTACGCTCTTCCTCTTGAATTTCGACAGCCAGTTCGACCAATTTACGACTGCCAGTACCTGGCTGGGTCCTGAGCACTTGTTCCTGAGGAGATTCGGCGGGGGCATGGGGCAGGTTGGGAATTTGCATTTGAGCGATCTTTCATTCGTAGGAACCGGGCCGGAGTTCATCTACGTCATCAGCAGCCTGATCGAAAATGTGCAGGTTTCGTCCGCGCGGCGGGGTTTGCAGTTCCTGAACAATTGCTACCTCAATCGGTTGACGAGCGTGAGGGTGACAGCGCAATCGACTGCGCAGTTTGCGCTCGGAATCGGCGCGGCAAGTGGTGTTCTCACGATGACAGACCTTGCGTTAACAGGCGGCAAGTATCCGCTGTATATCGACACATCCAGCGCGACCATTCACGGGCTTTGGGTTGAGGCGAGCAACGGGACAGAGATCGGCGCGGTACTAAAAGGTAACGCGAACACGTCGTTCGTCATTGACCAACCGGTGTTCAGTAACGAAACGAATCCGGTGACAGTCCAGTACACGCTGGCAGAAGTCAACGTTGGAAACCTCGTTATGAATGGTGGCGTTCTGGAAACGTCGAACGGTGCTCCCCACGTGGGAGTGTTCGGTGGAGGATCCCTGGTGCATGTGGCGGGAAACTACTCCCTGGTGGGAACGCCGCCGCAGTGGGTCTACCACGTTGTGAGTTCGCCGACGAACCCGATCCAAATCACAGGGGCAAGCCAACAACACATGAGCATTCCCTTTGCGAGCAACATGAACGCGGTTCAGACTACCTCAGTGAGGACGAACCAAACCTGCAGCGGGACAGACAAAGTGAGCGGGATCAGCAGCGGTGGAACTTTGATCTGTTCGCCCGATCAGGGCGCAGGCACTGGTTATACCCTGACGCTGTCGAGCACCGGCAGCAACGAACTAGAAAGCGGCGGGACGTACTATTTTGGCGGGGATTTGGTCGGCGGGAACAACACCAGTTTTGACTTGGCGAAGATCGAAATTCCGAAAGGCGGAATACTGAACCCATTTTACGTTCGACAGAACCTGTCTGTTGCCGCAAGTTCGGCGGCAATGGTGGCCCATCGAGTTTGTATCAACAGCGAGGCAAATTGTGTTGGCGGGACTTCGTTCTCCTATAACAGCACCGCGACTGCGGGAACCGATATTTCGTTAAACCAGGCGGTCGCAGCCGGGGATACCATCGCAGTTCGAGTGGATACGCCCAATTGGGACACGCGTCCTGCGAACGTGCATTGGTACGCTGTGGCGTACATCGAGTAGTTCACCCTACACCCACCCTGTTTCGACACAGGGTGGGTTTCCTCAGTAATAACGCTCAGGCCCGGAAGCGAGACGGTTGGGCAAGGATGCTGTGCTAAACTTCGGGCAACTTCCAAGGAGTTTCATGCGCCGCCGGTCGACAGGTTTTGTTGCCTTTCTACTTCTGTGTTTTGCCTGCTTATTTGTATCGAGCTCGTTATGTCAAACTGTGGAACCGCAGGTTCCAGTGCCTGGCTCGAACAACAGCGCTAACGCGGCACTCGCCCCGCCATCTTCAAGGAAATTAAGGGTGGGTCCGGGTGATCTCATCGAGGTGAGCGTGTATGGAGTGTCGGATTACAAACACGACGTGCGCGTGGCCGATTCGGGTGAGGTCTCGTTGCCGTTAGTTGGAGTTGTGGGGGTGGGAGGCAAGACGATTGAAGAAGCCCAAGAACAGATTGCAAGTGCCATGAAAGCGGGCAATTACTTCCGTGATCCGCACGTGATGGTACTGATCAAGGATTACGCTTCTCAGGGTATTTCGATCATGGGGGAAGTGATCCGCCCGGGCGTGTATCCGGCGATGAGCACGCGGCGGCTTTACGATGTGGTGTCACTGGCCGGCGGATTCACGGTGAAAGCCGGAAAACTGGTGACGATTACGCATCGCGACAGGCCGAATGAGCCGGACAAGGTGATGATCACAAACGATCCCGCGAGATCGATGGACAGCAACGTTGAGGTTTATCCGGGCGACACGATCGTTGTATCCAAAGGCGGGGTGGTGTATGTGGTGGGCGACGTGGTGAGGCCGGGTGGATACGTAATGGAACACTCGGAGCACATGACCGTGCTTGAAGCAGTGGCGTTGGCGCAAGGTCCCAATCGAACGGCCGCACTCGGCAAAGCGAGATTGATTCGTCGGGCGGGCGGGAAACCGCAGGAAATCAAAGTGCCGCTGAAGGCGATCCTGGCGGCAAAAGCAGACGACATGGAACTCGTGCCGGACGACATTCTGGTGATTCCCGGCAGCGCAGCCAAGGCGCTGGCAAAGCGCAGCACCGAGTCAATTCTGCAAATCGCGACGGGGCTGGCTATCTTTTAGCGGAAACACTTCAAGGCGGCGGTTACGCTTGCGCGGCCGCCGTTCTTGTTTGTCTGGCTGAAGTTTCTGCAATAACTTCCTCATACAATTCCATAGTTTGCTGCGCCATGCCGGAGAGAGTGAAACACTCCCGGACTCTTTGGCGGGCGCCTTCCGACAAACGGCGATGCATGTCGCGGTCGCGAAGGAGAACCGTGATTGCCTGCGAAAGAGCCTCGACACTGGCCGGGGGGACCGTGAGTCCGCTGACGCCGTGTTTCGAGACGAAGGGAACCCCGGAATCAAGTTGCGTGTTGATTACTGGTGTGCCGCACGCCATGGCTTCGAGTTGCACGATGCCGAAGGCTTCACTGCGAGCGATGGATGGCAACGCAAATATGTCCGCAGCGTGATAGTAGGGCCGGAGATCGGAAACTTCGCCCCGGAGGTGAATGCGGTCGGCGCAGCGAGAATCTCGTGCGAGGGTTTGCAACGTCTCATGCAGCGGGCCGGTGCCTATGATCAGCAAACTGGCGTCAGTCTGGGCGATAGCGCGGACGAGATATTCAAATCCTTTGTAATAGACCAACCGCCCGACGCTGAGAACGATTTTGCTTCCATAACGCTGCCGGAGTTCTGCGACGCAGTTTGGATCGACATCGCGAAATCTTTGATCATCGACCCCATGAGGGATGACTCGGCATTTGTCGCGATACGGCGAAAGCGTTGCAGAGCTATCGAGATAGTTTGGCGAGAAGGAAATGATACGGGCGGCACGGGACATCAAACGCTTGAGCCAAGGCTCATAAAGGTATTTGAGCCATTGCTGGCGGACGATGTCACTATGATGTGTAACGACCAGCGGTGCCGGATGCTGTGAAGCGAAATAGGAAATGACGGCGGTGGGATTCGGCGAGTGCAGGTGAATGATATCGGCGGGCGTGCTGCGAATCCATTTCACCATTTCAGGGCAAACTGGGGCGGAAGCCACATTCACCAAGGTCCCGATGCGATGAACACGGATAAGACCGTCGGACTCGTGGACGGTACGAGTTGAAGAGTTTGCGACGATCACATCGAGATCGGCTTGGTGCGATATTGCCCGGCAAAGCTCCTGGAGATGCGTTTCCATTCCGCCCTTGAAAGGTGGATAGAACTTGCCAACGTGGAGGATGCGCGGCCGGGTCATTTTGCGAGCACCCGCTCGTAGATCTGAGCAACTTTCGCCGCGTGCGCTTCCCAACTGAAGTGCCGAGCGTGCTCACGCAGAGCTGTATGGCTGGGTGGCGAAGCAAGAGTTCTCAGGATCGCATCCGTCCAGCGGCCAATGTCGCCAGCGGGGCAGAAGCAAGTGTTTGCGCCGCCGATTTCTCGCAGGGCTGGGATGTCAGACGCAACCACGGGGGTTCCACAGGCCATTGATTCAATCACGGGCAAACCAAATCCTTCGGCTTCCGACGGTTGAAGCGTTGCCGACGCTCGGCGATAGGCGGCCGCGAGCATCGACGGAGTCAGCCGCGGGATGAAATCGATGGCCTGCGTCAACTGCAAATCGTTCATGAGTCGTTGTTGTTCGATTGTGAACGGGGTTCCGACGCGAAGAAGTCGAAGCGACGGGAGTTGTTGTCGCACGGAGGCAAATATCTTCAATAGCAGATCAATGCGTTTGCGCGGGATGGTGCTTCCGACATGGAGGAGTTCGGGAACTACTCCGGCTGGCCGTTGAATTGTCTCGGCAAGCGCATGGTCAGCGGCATCCGATTCAGGACTCAAATCCGGATGGACACCGTTATGTATAACGGTCAATTTGTTCGCCGCGATGAGTTGGTGTCGCAGAATCTGATCGTGAGTAGCGACTGTATTACAGACGACATGCGCTGCCATTTGGAAGCCGCGCAGAATGCGGCGGGTCATCAGCCGGTATGCGAAAGAGCGCGGTTCACGCGCGGGCTCGATGAGGCAGCGGAACGTGTCCAGATCATGACATGTTACGATCGTGCGTTCAGGCGGCAGATCGTGGACCAGTTGGGAATAGCTGTGATCCACGATGTGAAACAGGTCAAACTGATCGCGAATAGTGCGCAGATGTCGTGCATATTGCACGAAACGTCCGTATAGGCGGCTGGCTTTGCCAGGGGATGTGGCACCGTATCGGAGCATAGGTCGTATTAGCCCTACTGCTAACTCGGTGTGCTGGCCGGACAGATTCTGGTAAAGCATATCCGCGACCAGGTCCATGCTGGGCCAATTCTCTTCCGCAAAATCGCAGACGATAGCGACTCGCTTCGGCCGACAGGATATCGCCTGAGCCGGTGATTGCATCGAGTTGGCGGATGTCTCCACGCTATTTGCCTGCAACCACCATGGAGTGAAGCCCTAACCATCTTGTGATCACGCGCGGATGATCGAGTTTATCGACGAGCATCCAGGGCCGCCCCGGAATGGGCAGATACATGCCCCGCGATTCATGACGCAATACCCGAAGACCAGCATGACGGATCCAACGCAGAGTTCGCGGCAGCATGACGAGGTGGTTGATGGGCTGTCCGGTTTCGGTGAAGGGTGTACCTTTGAGCCTCATATATCCGCGATACAGCCCCATGAGGTTCAGATAGTTGGGGGTAGTGAGGAACAGCTTCCCTCCGGGACGAAGAACGCGGGCGAGTTCCGATACGCCTCGGCGCGGATCGGGAACATGCTCGATTGTGTCGCATGAAACAACGTAATCAAAACTGCTGTCCGAATGGGCGATCGACTGCATATCGGTGACTTCCCAATCAATATCCAGCCCGAGTGAACTTGCCAGTTCCTTTCCCCTAGTTACACCCGAGAAGGAGAAGTCAGCTGCTGTCAAATGGGCGCGAGTATTGATGGCGAGCCAGCAGGAGAAGTCACCCCGGCCACATCCAATTTCAAGGACGCGCTTGCCGGAGAGTTTCTCGTTAAGCAGAAGGGGCTTCAGCATCGAATGCCACGGGGTATTGGCCTCGATGTCGATGTCCGGCTTCAAATGCCATGTGTCGTACGCTTCGCGGGAACTGGTGGTCGCGACAGGGGGCACACTCATTCCGCGCCTCCAGTCGCAACCGAGTATTTCGGAGCGGACGGGTGCGCATGGCCAGAGACGATCGCATCGAGGCAGTTCGCGTGTCCCTTCCAGACGACAGATGGTTGTAAACATTCCGCTGCTTTGCGGGCCGCGCGTCCCAACCTTTCACGATTTTGTTGCTTGTCGATCAAGAACTCGATGGCAGTGCTCAGCGATCGCGCATCACGGACGGGCACGAAGATGGCGTCCCGTTTATCAAGCAGCAGGTCTGGTGCAGCGCCGACTGGTGTTGTGACAATCGGCAGGGCGCTGGACATAGCTTCTATTAGCGCCACGCTCGAGCCTTCCGACAAACTCGGCAGGACAAAAATGTCGGCCTGTTCGTGAAGTTCAAGCAACTCGCGTGGGTTGACACGCGGCCTGACAGAGACGCTACCACGAACGATTTCGGGGAACTCCTTGAGAACTTCCTCCTCCGAAGCCAGAGTGCCGGCACAGCAAAGTTGCAGATCAGGGTAACGCTGGTGCAGGGAAATAAAAGCATCCAGGAGGTACCGGATCCCTTTCATGGGCAGCCATTGACCCACGAAAAGAAGTCGGGTGGCACGAGCCGCGTAAGTGCGATGAATATGAAAGAAGCTGTCGGGCGCAGGATTGCTTACGATTTTAGTTTTGTCGCGTGTTGCCCACCTGTGATCCACAAGAAACTGCGCCTCTTGAGAATTCAAGCACATGAGCAGATCCGCTTCGAGGCAAGAGCACTTTAGGAGCGCTGGAACAATCTTGCCCTGTAGCAAACGATAGCGAAAGGACAGCGGCACCTCGCGGGCAAGTTGCTCGAAGTAGAGGGGTTCGAGTCCGTGAAACATGATGGAGGTTTTGAGCGACTTGAACTTGTTGAAGTGGCGTCGCAGAAATGTGATCAGCCAGCCAGCGTAACTGTGGAACATGGCAACATCGATCTCATCGTCCCGTGTACGGAACCAGTTTGCGAGCGCAATCGGGAAGAGAATCGGCGTGAAGCGATGGCCCAGTTTCTGTATCCAAGGAAAGTCGTCGGTGGTCAGAATGGTGCACCTGTGTCCGCGGCTCTCGAAATACATCGCACGCTGGCAGGTGTTGCGATATACGGCTGTGTGCTCATCGCGGCGAACATGGATGGCGAGAACGATTCGCAAAGGAGCGATGGGCGGTGACGCGGCGCAGGGCAATTCTTCAGTGAAACTCTTGCCACTCGTGAGGAGAATGCGTCGCACGAGGTCGGAAAAATCATCAAAAACGCGTCTTCGGTCGAACTTCTGGACAACGAGCGTGCGACCTTCGCGCGCGCGTCGCTTCGCCTCCTCCGGCTTCGCAATAACTTCGCGCACCCTGGCTGCGAGTGCGTGATGGTCGCCGACCGGATACGTCCATCCGGTATGCCCGTCGACAACGGTTTCGCGAAGGCCGCCGACACTGGTGGCGATGACAGGGGTTTCACACGCCAGTGCTTCGAGTGGCGAAAAGCCGAGGCCTTCTTCTCTGCTTGCTTGCACACAGATATCGCAAACCTGGTAATCAAGAGGAAGCTCGCGATGCGGATGAACGGCATCGGTTGCAATAACGCGAGTGTGAACGCCGAACTTCTCCGCATCCGCCAGAAACTGACGATAACCTCCACTGCGATGCAAGAGCCACAGATCGTGCCCCTCGTCGACAAGGGTGCGAACGGCTCGCAGGAGCGTCTCACTGTCTTTTTCGGGAGCGACTCTGCTTGAGAAGAAAATCAGCGTACCGGTCCTCGGAAGGCGGAGTTGCGACTTCAATTCTTCCTTAGAAACGAGAGGCGGTTCGAAGATTCTGGTGTCTACCCCGTAGATCGGAATCGTGTGTACGGTGCGAGCACCGTAACGGCGGACCACGCCCGAAAGATACTCGCTTAGAACTAGGTACCTTTCGCCAAGCAGCGCGTTGAGCCGAGCGAGGAGCGCGACAATGGTGGCCTCCCGCTTCTGATATGGCCGGCCATACGGGTGAAGAAGTCGACAATGGTAGTAAGCCTCGACGGGCGAACAAACCAGCATGATGACCGGTACGGAGGTGAACTGTCGGACGATGTTCGCCGCGAGAGCCGCAAGACTGTAGCCCTGAACGAGAACGATGTCGATCTCGGAGCGACGGTGAACCAATTCCGCGAAAACAAAGCGGGCGAAGGCAAGCCGTCCGGCAGGGCCGACCGTCATCCATATCCTGGTGGATGGCTGTCGGCTGATCTCCACACCACCCTCAATTTTCCGAGCGAGGACCGTGAGCTCGAAGTTGTCGGCCAGCCCTTCGATCAGCCTTACGTCAGTGCCGCTTTCTACTATGAAGAGTAGCCGGGGCTTCAAGCGGTACACCTCTCGAAAATCTGCAGTAATTGCGCGAGGTGGGCATCGAGCGAATAGGCCGCCGAGCGGGCAAAAGCGCCGGTGCAAAGTTGACGGTAATGATCGGGGTCGCTCAACGATTTTACGACGGCATCCGCAAGCGATCGTGATGTGGCAGGAAGCGAAGCGAGGTGCCCGTTGATGCCGTCGTGAAGCCATTCTGGTATGCCGCCCACGGCGAAGGTGACGGTTGGGACGCCAAGCTGTCCGGCTTCGAGTCCGGAAAGACCGAATGGTTCCGGCCAGATGCTCGGCATGATCAACAGGTGCGAATTGGCGATCCGTCTCTGAACTTCAACTGCGGACAGCCATCCCGTGAATTCGAACGCGACTGCCTCGGAGGTGATTGTCCGAGCCTGTTTCTCCCAACTTCCGCGCTCTGGGCCGTCGCCAGCGAAAGTTAGAGACAGCCGTCTGGCAAGCCGACGTTGAATATCGGGAAGAGAATCGATGAGCAGATGGCCACCCTTCAGCGCATGCATACGGCCGGCAAACATCAGTCGAAGCGGGTCGGTCGCGAAATCATGTGAACAGGGTGGTGCTGCATTTACGCTTCCTGTGAACGGGTATACACAATCGGAATGTAAGCCGTGAGCTGACAGCTCTCGCGCCATGTATCCGGAGTTCGCTATTAGCGCGCGATAACGTCGCATCAGTTCAAGACGACGACTCTGAAGGCGATAGCGAGACAGCATGGTGAAAGGGTTGCGTCCACCGCAGTGATCGGGAAAGTAGTGGAGCAGGCATTGGGGTCCGAACTGACGTTGACAAGGACCAGGCGTGCTGCCATCCACAGTTTTGTTCCCGCTGATACAGGTACCGTAGTAGTTATGGACGTACAGGGCGCCACAACCGAGAGCAACTACCGCAGCCTCCAGGTCCGGGTCGTGTAATCCGTGCACGAAGCAGATATCCGGATGCCATTCTCTCAACGACGCTAACGCCATCGTTGAGGAAGAGGCTGAAACACACCATTGGGGTACCTCGTCGGGGATCGAAATCCGATCGTGAGTGGAATCGGGATCGTCCTCAAATAAGCAGGCAAGTTCGTGACCAGCACGTGCAAATGCGGGAATCACGGCGCCGAGATAGACCTCGGCTCCGCCGACCTTACGCCGGCTGTGATTCACAAATGCGATGCGCATTGATGTGCGTATTTTAGCGTGAGAAGTTGTTGAAGCTGTTAATACTTTGCATCGGCAGTCCGCGACTCGGGCGATGACCTTAGCGCGGATACGACGAGGGGCCAATCAAAGCGGGACCGGTACAGACGTTCTCCGCGCTCAGCTAGGTTTGACCGAGCGTTGGGATCGGAGAGAAGACGCAAGCACTCGGCGCCGAGGTTAGAAGGAGTTGTAAGGCAAACGGCGCCGGTAGAAGGCCAGAAATCTTCGGTGAGATGGCCACTATTTGTAACTACCGCTATTCCGTGCGACAGCGGGTTCATAAGACTTGTGCGGCGGGTACTGAGGCCGTCTGGGTACGGCTGCAACATGAGATCGCACGAGGAGATGTGCTGGGAGACCTCCGCGTCGCGCAGGAGGCCGGTAGCCTTGATTCGCGTTGATGCTCCGAGTCTAACGGCAAAGTCAGCACTGTTGCGGCCCATCAGCAGAAGTTCGCAATTGGGATGTTGCTGCAAGAGTTCCTTGAGTGCGGGTTCGAGGAGAGCGCGTATTCCGGCGGGGTACGTTCCCAAATGGCCGACACGAGGAACCGCCGCCTTGCTTCGAACGACGGGTCTTTGTTCGATTGTGGCCGGTATCGGCAGCCACTCGAGCGTGATGTGGCTTGGAGCATAGGGTTGTAGGTAGCGGTTCCAGCCGGGAATCGAAATGAAGACCCGCTTCGACGAGCGGAGCAGGGTGCGAATCATGCGGCGCTGAACTTGCGAGACAAGGCGTTGTTTCCAGGTTCCGGACGAATCGAGGTAGGGCTCGTGGACCATCAAGTCAACTGAGGCACTCTTTCGGGCCAGAGATTCTATCCAGCGGCATAGCCAGATGTTCATGGCGCGGTAGCCGTAGCCATGTGGCACGTATTGGAGAAGGATGCGTGGCGATTCTTCAAGGTGGAGTCGAGCTTCTGTGTGAGCGAAGTTTCGGCGGCTGAAATCACCGAGAGTGCGATGTATAAAAACAGTCGATTCGCGCGCCTCAGAAGATACCTCCAGGCAGGAGGGCGCCCAGACGTGGACTTCTTCGCCTGATTTAGCAAGATGTTGGGCGAGCAGGCGGGTGTAATCGCTGACGCCCCCGACCTGTGGCGGATATTCGCACGTTATGATGTGCCAGGTTTGCATCAGTGCGCGTATATCTCCAGACAGCGCTGCACGACCGCAGGCCACGTGAACTTCGTCAGCACGCGTTCCCGCGCAGCACGGCCCATCGCCGCGGCCTCCGATGGATGGTTTCGGAGCCAGTTGAGTCTCTCTCCGAGGGCTATTGGATTGTTGGGTGGCACAACGAAACCGGAAACTCCGTCTTCCACTACCTCGGGCATACTCGCGACGTCGGTACAAATCGCGGGTGTGCCGCACGCCATTCCTTCGAGCAGAGTCTGCCCAAGAAGTTCTGGGACCTTTGTTTCCTCTCCGTATAGATTGCGGTAAACGCTCGGAAGGACGATGCAAAGAGCAGATCGATAAGCTTGCGTGATGTCGTAGTCGGTGCAGTCGTGGTGGAAGGCGACCATCTTTCCGGATGCAAGTTTTTGTAGATCCCGAAAGAATTCGTCTCGCATCGGCTGTCCAATGACTTCGAGCGGCATATCCTGAGGCATCGCTTCGACGAGATAGTTGATGCCCTTGTGGGGTAAAAGGCGACCGACAAACAAGGCGAAACTGCCCCGGGCCACGGTAGCGTCGGGCGAAAACTTTTTCGTGTCTACGCCGCCGAGGATGACATGAGACCAGGACTTGCCTTCCTGATTGAAAACGCTTCGGCTGTAATCGCTTATGTGTAGATGCCCGCGATACCACCGGTCAGTACTTATGTAGGCAGACACATCCCATCCGCCACCACCCAGATCGGTAACGAAAATCTTCTTCGAGGCAAGGTTCGCAAACGCCGCTGCCATGCTGCTGGCAAGAATGTGCTGCTGGTGGCAGTGAATCACGTCGGCCCGAGAAGCTTCAGCAAACAGCGCGAATGCAAATGGATTGGAGCGCGAGCCCTGAACGTGCCAGGGATTTCCGACGACACGGACGTCGAGATTGCCCACGCGCTCCGCTCTGTCCGCATCTCCGAAGGTGAACAAACGAGTGGGAACGACATCGGCCATGTGTTGTGCAAGTTCGAGGGCGTAGCGTTCCGCTCCACCTAAGACGCCTTTGGCACCGAACAATGCTGGAACTATGTGCAGGACGCGCGGCGGACCCTTATCGCGCATCGGCTTTGGCGCCTTTCAAGCCATGAAACTCGAATTCGGCGGGCCAGAAGATAGTCCCATCATTTGCTTGCGGGACCTCGCCACTACCAAAGACGTCAACCGGGATTACCTCGAAAGAGATCGCGTCGTAAACGGCGTCCAGCAGGTGGTATTCCTCGGCAAGAAAAAGATCGACGGAGTAGGTCCCCGCCAGCAGCGGCAAGTCGCGGAGATGGCAAACGACAGTTCCGGCACCAAATTGCTCCGAGACCTGATACTGCTTCTGAACATGAGTGGAAGCAGTGAAGACCGGCACGCCGTAATTGTTCTTCACCGTGACGCTGAGGTTTGGCTTATGGCGCTGGAAGAGGAAGTGGAACTCAACGAAGAGCGAAAGACCTTCCCCCATCCGAATAGCGGAGGCCGGCAATCCGTTTTGTGACTGGATTGAAACGTTCCGGAGATATGGTTTCATGCCTCCACGGCGTCCAGGATGTTTTATCAGTTCGCGGGCGGCGTTTTCGGGAACCGCTTCGGCAGCGAGATACCTGGTGACGATCTCGTGTGGAGGGCCATCGCCAATCAACTTGCCTTCGGAAATGAACAGACAGCGACTGCAAAGACCCTCAATAGCCGCCATGTTGTGACTTACGAAGAGAACGGTTCGTCCGCTGGCGCTGACATCGCGCATCTTGCCGAGGCACTTCTTCTGAAAACTGGCATCGCCGACCGCGAGCACTTCGTCGACAAGCAGGATTTCGGATTCCAGGAATGCGGCCACCGCAAACGCCAGGCGCAGATACATCCCGCTTGAGTACCGTTTAACCGGAGTGTCGATGAATTTATCGACTTCTGCGAAGGCGACGATGTCGTCGAACTTTCGGACGATTTCGGCACGCTTCATGCCCAGGATCGCGCCATTCAGGAAGATGTTCTCGCGCCCGGTCAGTTCCTGATGAAATCCAGTACCGACCTCAAGGAGACTGCCCACTCGTCCATAGAGATCGATGCGTCCGGTGGTGGGCTCGGTTATACGGGAGAGAATCTTCAGCAGAGTCGACTTTCCTGCGCCGTTGCGTCCGATGACGCCGATCACATCTCCCGGGAGCGCATTGAAGCACAGATCGCGTAGAGCCCAGATGGATTCGGTCGGAGCATGACGGCGTGGGCGAAACATCTGCATCAGCGATTCACGCAGCGTCTGGTACGGGACTTCACGCGCTCCGATCTGGTACTGCTTACTCACTCCCTCGACTTGGATGATCGGTTTCATCTCAGATCAAATCAGCGAATGTCTTCTCCAGGCGGCGGAACGAGTAAGCGGCGTAGATGAGCATCATGATCGCGAAGCAAATGGAGTATGCGAGAAAAGCCCACTGGAAGGGAAGTCCGAACAGGGCCGCACGAAAGCCTTCGATGATTCCGGTGCCCGGGTTCAAAGCCAACACCCAGCGCCATTTTTCCGGTACCAGACTCGCGGGATAGATCACCGGAGTGGCAAACATCCAGACCTGCACGAGGAACGGCAATGCGAACCGGATGTCACGAAACTTCACCGTTAAGGCGGAAAAGAGAAGCCCTACGCCCAACGCGAGCAGTGTCAGCAGGCATATTAAGGGAAGCAGCATCAAGACGTTCAGCGAAATGGGAATCTTGTGCCATACCATCAATCCGGCAAGTAAAGTGAATGCGATTGCGAAGTCCACGAGCGCCGCGAGGACGGAGGCGGCCGGGATGATCATCCGCGGAAAATATACCTTGGTGATCAGGTTTGAACTTCCCACGATGCTAGTAGAGCTATTGGTCACCGCTGCGGCGAAGAAGGTCCACGGCAGCAACCCGGCATAAGCAAAAACGGAATACGGGATTCCATCAGACGGCATCTTTGCGAGTCGTCCGAAGAAGAGCGTGAAAATGAGCATCGGGAATAAAGGCTGAATCAATGCCCAAACGGCGCCAAGAGCCGTTTGCTTGTAGCGAATCTTAATGTCACGCCAGGTTAGGAAGTAAAGGAGTTCACGATGCGCCCAAACGTCCGCGAGATTGAGCGCAACCCATCCGCGACTGGGAACAAGCGTGAGCAGCGGACGCTCAGGAAGGACATACGCAGGCGCTTCAACCGCATCCGTTGGTAAAGACTGGTTGCTCACAATGATGAATTTGATCCTATATTGCCGAATAGGTTAACAGAAGAATTTCGTGCTCCGTGCTGCCGATTTCCAAAAAATACTCTGGGCCACAAGACTGTTACCGTTTCTTCCCAGTGAAATACCTGAGTGGACTGCGAGCTTTCGTCGTCAGCACGGTCGTTTATCCGTGGACTCGACGAGATCGACAATCTCATTCGCCATTATTTGCCAAGTGCGAGTGCGCATTCTTTGAGCAATCGGTTCAAAAATTCTTTGGGCCGATTCTTTGTCGCGAGCCCACGTCGCAATCAATTCCGCCAGTTCAGCTGCGTCATTTGCGTCGTGGAGGAGGAAGCGTTCCGCGGATTGTGGATAAAGCTCCGCGACTCCTGCCGATTTGCTGACAATTGCGGGTAGACCGAAGCAGATCGCCTCCTGGACGTTGAGCCCGAAAGCCTCGTAGCGGACCGGACTCACCAGCAGATCGGACGCCGCATAAACGCTGGCGACGTCCTTCGTGAAACCCAGCAGACGAACGCTTTGTGAAAGTCCTTCGCGCCGGGCCTGCTCGTGCCAACGATCCCACCCGCGTCCTCCACCGGCGGCAAGAAGATAAGCGTCGGGCAACTTCAGGCTCTTCCAGGCTTGCAGGAGCACATCAAAACCCTTGTTGCGGTCGTAGCCGAGAGCACCAACAAAGCAGACGACAATTGCGTCAGAGGGTAACCCGAAATTGCGGCGGGCGGTCTCCCGTGCGCCAAGGGTCGGCGACTGCCAAGCAGGATCGCTACCGAGATAGACGGTATGAATTTTGTGTCCGGGAACGCCTAGGGAGAGAAGGTCACGCCGGGTGCGTTCTGAGTTGGCGATGACGAGTTGTGCGGCAGTCAGTGCACGCCTCTCGTCACGGATAGCCTTGTGCTTGTGGATTGCGCCCTTGGTTCGGAACCACAAAGGTGCTTCATGGTCGAACCGACGCCAGGCGGCATGAACCGCATGTACCCAGTTGATGTCGGGAAATGCGCAATTGCCGCCGTTGACGACGACCCGTGCGTCGGGGAATTGGGATCTGACCTGGTGAGCGACTCGGAGTCCCATGCGCTCGAGTACGCGCTCCGCTAGCAGCGTCGACTTCAATGGCCGGGGGACCAGGAAGGATTTTACGGCGGGGTGGCACAGCAGATCATCGCTGATCTCGTGTGCGACAAGATGTACGGTTCGCCCCTGGGTAAGCAGAGCTTGAGCTAGCGCGTAGTTTGCCCGATCCATGCCGCCGGCATTGTGAAACCCGCCACAAACCAGAACCCAGGGGGCTCGCGTATTTGGTGCGGGCAGTGTCATCGCAATGGGACCTGCCGATCATTGCGATTCGCCACCGGTCGACTGACGAACGTTGAATGTGCAGGTGAAGCGAATACTCTCGTGTGCTTGTCGTGATAGCAGGCCATCCAGCCCAGCAATAGCATCAGCATGGCAGTTAGAGGAATGGCCGTCAGAAGACCAATGCCGATGAACCCGGTAAGGCAGAACGCAAGACACTGAAACCACGACATACGAACGCCAAGGAACCAAGGTTTGTCCCGGGTGGGGCGCGGGCGGGTGAAGACCCAAAGGAAAAATCCGAGCCAGGCCACGGTGCCGATCAATCCTGTTTCAAGTTGAATGCGCCCAAGTTCACTCTCCACCACAACCGGGCGAAAGACCCGATCGCTTAGAAAATAGGGCATGCTGGTCCCGCCCCCACCGAGACCGACGCCGAACGGGTATTCGTAAATGGCGTCGAAGATACTGACGTTGACGCTGGACTGAATGCGGGTGGTGACATACTCGCTGTTGCTGAGCGTGGTGAATCTCTGTAGTCGAGGGTTGCTGGCCACCAGGTATCCAACAGCGACTAACACCAGGATCCAAGCCACACGGTACACGGGGCGCAGACGTGTCGAGAAGGTGAACACCGTAATCACGATAATGAGCCCAACGAAATGAATACGGGCGGCACTCAGGAAAACGCCGATCATTCCTGTGATGATTCCGGCTAGCAGGAGCTGTTTATGCCACATCTTAGCGTGTCGTTGTACCCAAGCTCCGGCGATCCAGGGCAGGGAAATGAGCATCATGCCGCCATAGGAATGAGCGTTCGAGAATGTGGAGGGAATGCGATACGCGTTCACGCTGGAGACATCATTGCTTCGATAAATAAGTTCGGTGATCGCGTTCCGAGGGAAAAAATGCTCGATGCCGAAAATAAATTCCGCAGCGCCGACCATGCAGGCCGCGACATTGAGTGCCGCAAGCCACAGTGCAAGCTGGTAAATCTCCTCGTCTTTGAGCTGTGCGCCGATCAGGATGAAGGGCAACAGAAAGATATTCCCGCGGAGTCCGACGAGTTGAACCATCGGATCCTGCAGCGGTACGAGAAAAAGGAGAATGGGCCATAGCATCAGACCCACGACCCAGTGCTTGAGCCGTTGCCCTTCGTGCGTAAGGAATGGCTGAGTAATAAGACGATGCTGCGAAATGAAGAGAGCGAGAACGGAGGAATCGAAGATGAAGTACGACGCAGTTTCCGGCACGTTAGCCCGGAAGATGCCAAAGATGTAACCGAAGGCAAAAACTGCTGCGATCCCGCGAGTGAGCGATTTGCGAGCCAGTACGTATGTAGTCACAAATGCGAAGACGCAAATCGCTATACCCATACTTAAGCCGCCGGACCTCTCTTCTGAACTAGACTAAACAGCAGGTTATAAAGAGATTGAACTTGGTGGGCCGGGTCGCACAAGGACTTTGCTCGCTCGGGGCCCGCAGAGCGAAATCTGGCGCGCAGTTCAGGGGAATCGATGAGTGCAGAAAGAGAGCGCGCAAGGCTGTCAATATCCTCGGGCGGCACGAGCACCCCGCAATTCCCGTCGAGTATTTCGCACGGACCACCCATCGCGAAAGTGACGACGGGCAGTCCGGCCTGCAGAGCCTCGACGAAGACAATCCCGAAGGGCTCGGGCGCCTCGTTGGGCTGACAGAAAATATCGGCGGCATGCATGAGCAGCTGCACATCTCGTCGCTGCCCGAGGAAGCGGAAACGATCCGTGAGCTTCAGCCGCGCGACTTCGTTTTCAAGCAACTCAAAATATTTGCGTTCAGCATCTGTTTGCGGTCCCCCGGCGACCCATATTGTCCAGGGTGAGGCGGCCGAAAGCTTCGCGGCAGCATGAATCAGATTGAGGTGTCCCTTCCAGCGCTCCATGCGACTGGCCATCAGGATTACGACGTCATCGCGAGACGTTCTGAGCTCAATTCGGAGCTGCATCGGGTCGCCTGACGGCGTCACTTTTTTGACCGGGTGGAAGAGTACGGAACTGGGGACATCAGGATAAACGTTCGCGAGTGTTGCACGTGCATGTGCCGAATTACAGATGACGAAATCAGGAATGTGGCGGGATGCCAGTCGCTGAAGCCAGTGCCCGTCGAGCGTAGAGTGCTGCCAAAATACTACAGGGATTCGGGATCTCTTCAGGACTGGCCCGTAAACCGTCTGGCACCAGGCTGAATGGGAAATGATTACGTCAAACGGAAATTGATCCAGCAGGCGGGCAAGTGCATGCCGGGAGCGAATGACCGAGACCGGATTTCGCAAATGAACCGACGGCAGCTCGTGAACTTTCATTCCGGCGCAGCCTATGGAATCGGCGAAAATTCCTTTGAACGCCAAGGCAATCGACTGCTGAAGCTCAGGGCAGCCTGAAGCAAATTCTGCAAACGTGAGCAGGGCCGATTCAATACCGCCCATCATGTTGCCGGAATGCAAATGCAGAATGCGGAGTGTTTGCCGAAGGCTGTTCGGTGCTCCATGAACAGGCTCCGCGGAGACGCTCATGCATGCGCTCCGCGCGCCTTGTTACGCTCGCGATTCATCAAACATTCTTCATACAACGGTATCAGTTCCGTTGCCAGCCTCTCGCGGCCAAATCGGAGTCGCGCTGCATTCAATCCATTACTGCCAAGCCGTGAGCGGAGATTGACATCTTGCACCAGTCGGGAAATGGCTCCGGCCATGCTTGCGGAGTTACCCGATTCAAATGTGAGCGCGAACTCACCCATCCGCAAGACCTCGGCAGCCCCACCTTTTCCGCTGCTGATCACTGGCTTCCCGCAGCCCATGGATTCCACGATCACGCGACCGAATGGTTCGGGTTCTGTGCTGGCATGAACCACCACATCAAGCATGCGCATGGCAGCGGCGGGATTGTCGACAAAACCAGTGAATGTGACGCGGTCAGCGATTCCCAACCGATTCGCATACTCCTTCAACGAGTTGACCGACTGTTGTTGTGAAGCCGTTTGGTACAACGCACCACCGATAACAAAGCCGTGGACGTTCAGACGGCGATCGAGTTTCGCCAATGCATCAAGGAACAGCCGGTGTCCCTTCCACCAGGCCATGGTTGCAACGAGACCCACTTTGACAGTGCCTGGAGCGATACCCGGCGTGGGTAGTATGGGGCCCTGCGGGGAGAACTCGTTGAGGTCAACCACGTTGAGGATTGGGACCACTTTCTTGCCCGGAAGCAGCTTACGGATATCTTGTGCGACGCTTTCGGAATTCGCGATGACCAGATCGGCCTGTGACTGGAATCGACTTAACAGGCGAGCCATAATCGGTCGCGAACTGGCATAGTCGTGGACATGCCAGATCAGTTTTGCATTCCGTGGCTTGGCCCATGCGCCCAGGAGGTGCATCTTGAGGCCATTGGTGTGAATGATGTCGGGGTTGCTGCCGTGGAGGGTAGCGCGCAATTTTCGACGGTACGCAATCGCCGCCGGTGCTGCACGCAGAGTGGAAGCGAATAGAGCTGATCGCCCGGTCGCGCCTGAATCTCCGAGCGACGCGACACGCTGGGGAAACCGCAAGACCTGGACGTCGGCCAAGGCTGCAGCGCGTGAGGACAGCGGGCCGGGTTCCCCAAGAATCACCGTGAGCCGCCATTCCGGGCGGCTTTGATGCAAGAAAGCGAGCATGTCCAGCAGGCAGAGTTCAGCGCCACCGAGTTGGCCGGACGGATTCAGGAACGCGATGTGCATCAGTCCGGCTACGCTCTCCTGTTCAAGCTTTTGCCGCTGCGGACTTGCTACCCGCCTGTTGCGAGAATATCTCCAGATCCGACTCGACCATCTCTCGGACCAGGTCCTTCAAGGTGAGCTTGTAGTCCCAGCCGAGCGCTTTCTTGGCCTTGGAGCAATCCCCCAGCAGGTTGTCGACCTCCGCCGGGCGCTTATAACGATCATCGATCTTGAGATAGTCTTCGAGATTCAGCCCGACGAGCGAGAACGCCAGATCGGCGAAGTCCTTCACTGAGTAATTGACGCCAGTGGCAATAACGTAATCATCGGGACGGTCTTGCTGAAGCATGAGCCACATTCCGCGTACGTATTCGCGGGCATGTCCCCAATCGCGACGTGCCTCGAGATTGCCAAGTCGAAGTTCATCAGCCAGGCCCAGCTTTATCTTTGCGGCTTGGGAAGTAATTTTACGGGTGACGAACTCCAGTCCGCGACGTGGCGACTCGTGGTTATAGAGAATTCCCGAGCAGGCATAAAGACCGTAGGCTTCACGATAGTTGCGAGTCAGGTAATATCCAGCGACCTTCGAGATGCCGTAGGGAGAACGGGGACGGAAGATCGTTTCCTCGTTCTGGGGTACTTGCGGCGGATTACCGAACATCTCGCTGGACCCGGCAAAGTAGAAGCGCGCCTTGGGCGCCAGTTCGCGAACAGCCGCCAGCATGTAATGCGTGCCGTTCACGTTTGCGCCCATGGTAGTGAATTCGTCCTCAAAGGAGTAGCTGACAAAACTCTGTGCGGCCAGGTGGTAAATCTCGTCCGGGTGAATCTTCGAGATGACCTGGTAAAGGCTCGGATAGCTTTCGAGGGACGCCCCGTGGAGCTCTACTTTTCCAATCAAGTGACGGATTCGATGCAGACGATGTTCAGGGTTTTCAATCGCCATGCGACGCGCAACGCCGTGTACTTCGTAGCCTTTCTCAAGGAGGAGTTCAGCCAAGTAACTACCGTCTTGCCCTGAGATTCCCGTGATCAATGCTCGTTTCGCCATTTACTCCTCAGTAAATCTTGTGATCACGCAGAGAACTGGCATTCAAAACTCAGACCCAAAACGGGCCGAGTGAATTCGATTGCCAACTGCGTTAGAACTTCCGATATTGTCCGGTTTTAAGCCGTTGGAGTATAGGTTTCGTCCCCTAGAGTGTCAAAACAAGTACGTTACCTTTATGACTCCCCGATGTCTTATATGTAAATACCGGTGTTTTAGCCGATGCTAAAATCGCGCTACTCTGCATAATCAATATAGTTATCCGGATCCCATTTGTATCGGTCCGGATACAGGGTGGGCATGGAAACGGAGACTTCCAACATAACCAGCCTGACTCCGCTGAACCGTGAGTCAACTCTATCAGCAGGCGCTCATTCGTACCGTTACGCCGCCGCCGTCGCGCCCGGAAACTTGCCGGCCAATGATAACGGACTGCTCCAGTATTGGCCTACGTTAAGAAAGCACCGCTGGACGATTTTGGCAACCATCATTGTCGTCGTAACGATTGCGACAATCGTAACGCTCCGCACCACGCCTGTCTATGAGGCCGCCGGAAGGATTGCCATCGGTCACGAGAACAATGACGTCCTGGGCTTTAAGAGCACGGCGGAAGGACTCACCAGCGATTCCTACGATTACGACTACACCATGCTGGACACGCAGATAAGGATTCTGCAGAGTGACGCCATTGCGCTTGCGACCGCGAAGGCGCTGCAACTGGACAAGGATCCTACTTTCAATCGAAACGCCGCCGGGAGCGAGGTTTTGTCATATTCTCCCGGAGTCGAGCCGTCTCTGGAAGCAGCGATGATGGGATTCGTGCAGGGTGGGCTGCGGCTGTCCATTGTTCCAAAAACAAGAATCATCGAAATCAGATTTGCGAACCCCAATCCGCAGATGGCTGCGAAAGTCGTAAATACGCTGGTTAATGTTTATATCGAGCAGAACTTCAAAACGAAGTTCGAATCGGCGATGCAAACTTCGGACTGGCTGTCGAAGCAGCTTTCCGACCTGCAACTCAAAGTAGAAGTTTCGCAGGAAAAATTGGTTCGCTATCAGCGAGAGCACGGGATTCTGGGTATCGACGAAAAACAGAATATCGTTACGGCGAAGCTAGACGAGCTCAACAAGGAATTGACGGCAGCTGAGGCGGACCGCATACAGAAAGAAGCCCGTTATCGACTGGCAGTTTCCGGAAGCCCGGAACTGATCAGCGGCAGCGACACCACGACGCTGTTGGGTCGGCTGCGGCAACAGGAAGCAGATCTGCGTACTCAGATCGCACAGGCCGAAGTCCAGTTGGGCCCCGCGCATCCGCGGATTCGCGAACTTAACAACCAGTTGCAGCAGGTTCAGAATAACCTGCACTCGGAAATCGAGAAGCTCGCTGGCCGAATCAAGACCGACTACCAAACAGCCGCGCAACGCGAAACTCTTCTTGGCGGAGCCCTGGAAAGCCAAAAGCAGCAGGCCAACAAGCTGAACGAGAGCGCGATCGAATATTCATTATTGAAACGAGACGTCGATACAAACCGCCAATTGTACGAAGGGCTCTTGCAGAAATTAAAAGAAGCGAGCGTTTCAGCCGGCCTGCGGTCGTCCAATATTCGCGTCGTTGATGTAGCAAGAGTTCCGCTTGCGCCCTCCAAGCCGGATAAGCGCCGCAACATCATGCTGGCGTTTGCGATGGGACTCGTAGGTGGTGTGGTACTGGCATTCGTGCTTGAGGCAGTGGACAACACGGTTCGTACACCGGAGCAAGCGCAGGCGATTACGACGTTGCCTGCATTGGGAATTATCCCGTCCAACGACAACGCCATGCCGCGTACAAGACGTCAGAAGGCACTGGCCGAGAGTGCCAACGCCAAGGAAGGCGTGGAAGTTGTCGCCTACCGCCGCCCGAAGTCGGATGTTTCGGAATCGTACCGTGCATTGCGGACGGCCATCCTGCTGTCTTCGACCGGCGCGGCACCCAAGGTGATGCTCGTAACAAGCGCGCTGCCGCAGGAAGGGAAGACCACCACGAGCATCAACACGGCCGTGGTGCTCGCGCAAAAAGGCGCGCGCGTACTTCTGGTCGATGCGGATTTGCGTCGTCCCAGCGTGCACAAGGCTTTCAACATCAAGCCGAGCACGGGACTGAGCACGATTCTGACCGGCAGCAGCAGGTTTGAGAACACCGTTGCGCAAGTGCCGCAGCTTCCAAACCTCTTTCTTCTTCCCGCGGGACCGCCTCCGCCGCACCCGGCAGAGTTGCTGGGATCCAACCTGATGAAACAGTGCATCGAGCAATGGCGTGAGCACTATGACCACATCATTTTCGATACGCCGCCGGCTCTTTCGGTGACCGACTCGATTCTGTTGTCAGTGGACATGGACGCCGTGGTGCTGGTGGTCCGCTCCGGGAGCACGACGAAGGCGGCGCTGCGCCGCACTCGGGAATTACTCGCGCAGGTGAATGCCAACGTTCTTGGCGTGGTGGTAAATGCCGTAGATGTCGACTCGCCGGACTACTACCACCATTACTACTACGGCTCAAAGTACGGCGGATATGGCCGTTACAGCGAAGACACGCACGCCTAGGCAGGCAGAAACTGCAAGCCAGGTACTTGAAACATGCGGATCTATTTTCCGAGTCCTTTCCGCAAGGCTGCCTTCGTTGGCAGTTGTGCATTCCTGTCGCTGGTAATGGTACTACTGAGTTTCCGCGAAGCAGCAGCGTGGTATGTGTCGCGGGATGGCTCAGTCAAAGGCTACCGCAAAGCAGTTCGCCTGACTTCTTATGACGCCAAATATCATTACTTCCTGGGCGAACTTTCCCTGCACGAAGATCCTGCCGCTGCGAAAGCTCACCTACAGCGAACGCTCCAACTGGACTCAGGTTCTGCCGAGGCGTGGCTTGCAATTGCGGACGCGGAAGCACGCCTTCACAACCCAACCGCACAAAATGCGGCGATTCTAGCCGCACTCTCCAACGCGCCGAGAGACATCCGGGTTCAGTGGCAAGCCGCGAATCTTTTTCTCGTGCAGGGCGAATTGTTAAAGGCCCTTCCGCTGATGCGAGAGATTGTTGCGAATGATCCTGATCGTCGCGAGTCGGTTCTTGCGCTGATGTACAGGTTGTTCGACGGCAATGTCGATTCGATGATGGAGGGTATCCCCGCGACAGCGAAGTCCCAGTTGTACCTTATGGAGTGGTTGATTGGTCGGGATCATGCCGCTCTCGCGGACCAGGTGTGGCCGTCCGTAATGGGTTCGAGGGAGAAGCTTCTCTGGCAGGACACGAGATTCTACGTTGACAGCCTGATTGCCCGGAGAGATATCGCGAAAGCACGAGAAGTTTGGACTGTTGTGGGGCGTGCGGATCCCTCGGTTTCAGCAAAGGTGGAACCAGGGAACCTCCTGGTAAATGGAGACTTCGAAAGCAATCTGCTGAATGCCGGATTCGATTGGAGAGTCAACAATCAAACTGGAATCAACATCGCAGTCGACACTTCAGCCTTTCACGGCGGGACTCGGTCTATTGCGATACAACTCGATGCCGGTTCCTTTGCGGATGCCGGCCTATATCAGCTAGTCCCTGTGAAGCCTGACACGAAATACGTGCTGCGTGGGTTCTGGCACGGCGAGGAACTGGAAAGTGCGAACGGTCTGAGGTTTGCCGCCATAGATGATGATTCCTCAACCACTCTGGCACTGTCCGATGGAGCCTTGGGAAGTTTTCCGTGGAGAGAGGCATCGGTCGAATTCACGACCGGGCCGAAGACTCAACTCGTACGCATTACGCTCGTGAGATCACCGGAAACAGGGCGGATCCGCGGCACGCTTTGGATTGACGAGGTGAGGCTGGAGAGCCGATGAAACAGAAACCCGCCATCCTCGACATGCCATCGCCGAATTTCGTATCGCCGACTACGGTAGCCGAAGCGCCAGGATGGATGCGATCTGCGCAAATGACCGGTCTGCTGGCGCTGCTCATGTTCGCTCCGCTTGCTTTTGGAAGTACCGAACCGTGGTCTCAATTTCTTTTGCGAGCAGGTGCGGCGCTGCTGGTTCTGCTCTGGGCAGTGGACAAGACATTCAGCAGTGTAGAAATCAAGTTAAATTTAGTTTGGGTCCCGCTACCTGGTTTTGCGTGCCTGGCAGTTTGGCAGATTGTGGGAAGTGGTTCGGTTTTTAGGGGCGCCAGCATATCGGAATTCCTGAATCTTTATGCGTATGGAGCCGCGATGCTGGTCGCGGCGGGTCTGTTCGTGCGGCGCCGCAACCTGCACCAGGCACTTACGGTCCTCGCTGTCTTTGGGTTCGTTTTGGCTACAGCTTCAATACTTCTGGCTTTCGAGGGAAGCGGAAAGATCTACGGTTTGCGCACGGTTACCGCGAAGTCAGCCGCCATTTACGGTCCTTATGCAAACCACAACCACTATGCGGGATTGATGGAGATGTTGACTCCGGTAACGGCAGCCGTCGCCGTACTCGCTACCGGACCCCGGAGATGGATACTCGGTTTTGCGAGCGTCATCATGGCTGTGAGCGTAGCGTTCTCCGGGTCGCGCGGGGGAATGATTGGTCTCGCTGCAGGGGGCTTGTTCATATCGATTTTTCTATTCCGGGATCACAATCGCAAGCGAGGGCTGTTCGTCATCGGCGTAGCGACAGCCATCGTGGTTGCCATGGTAATGATGCTGGGGACGGATTCAATCTTTAAGCGTTTCTCCGAAAAACCGGATGCGTACAGGATCGCAATCTATAAGGATTCGCTGCACATGTTCACGGACAAGCCTGTTGCCGGTTTCGGACTGGGAACCTTCGAGAGCGCGTATCCGCGTTACCAGAGCTTCTGGACTGACTTGCGAGTCAATCACGCTCACAATGATTACCTCGAGCTGCTCGTCGAAACGGGTTTCGTCGGATTTGGACTTGCAACGTGGTTCCTGGTGATCGTTTTTCAGAACGGAATAAGGAAGATCCGGGAACGCCACGATATCGAAGGACGTGTACTGACGCTGGGCATGATGACGGGCATCATTTGCCTGCTGGTGCACAGCTTGATGGATTTCAATCTTCATATCCCTGCCAACGCTCTGCTCTTCTTCGTACTCTGTGGCGCTATAGCCACGCCGTTCAAGCACAAGATTCGGCCTCTGGACGAAGTCGAATGGATGGAAAACGACGCATTACCGGAGACACTGTGAGCTATCAGACTGTTAGCGACAATATGCTCGTGTGTGCGGTTCGCGATCAGGTGTCCTGTACTGTGCAAGGCGAGGCCGTCATCCTGCACTTGGATGACGGCGTGTACTACGGTCTCAATCCGGTAGGTACATTTATATGGAACCGCCTTAAGGCGCCGCAACGAGTTGGGGATCTCGCTGCTATAGTCGCGGCAGAATTTGATGTATCACTTGAACAGTGTGCGGCCGACATACATGATTTGCTTGTTGATCTCCTTAAGAACGGATTAATCGAGGTGGTAACTGAACCCACTGCTTAAGTTCAACGCTTTGCCGGCAGCAAGCAAGCTGTTGGTGCTTCGCGCATCCAGGAGTGTTGTTTACGCGTGGTTATGCGTAAGGGTGCTCCCATACGCGGTGCTAAAGTCGAACTTGAGAGGCAGAGTGTACAGCCAACCGAAGAACTCTTCGGTGGAAGAGCTGAAGTGGGCGATTGAAGCAGTTTCACGGCGTGTTCCCGGTTGTAACTGCCTCGTTCAGGGCCTTGCGGGAGCGCGACTCCTTCGGAGCTACGGGCATCCGGCCGAGTTGAAGATAGGCGTTAGCCGGTTTGATGGCTCGTTTGACGCGCATGCCTGGGTGGAACTCGACGAACGGGTCGTGCTGGGCGGGTCCGACAGTGCGCGGAACTTTCAGCCACTGCCTTTGCGAGAGAGCTGAGTGCCTGCGCAATCGAGCGTCTCGTCCGACAACGTCTTTTCTGCGCTCGTCAACGCTACTGCGAACTGGACTCCCATCAACCCTTCTCTATTTGAAGCCATTGATTGGCAATTGTTTCTGAGGGATGCGCACCACCATCGCGTTCATCCGATTGCATTCAGACGCGTGTTGGAGAGCAAAGTTGGCGAGAGTCTCGAAACTTCCGTTCAAGTGAGCTTACGTGAATGCTCGCAAGCCCCAACGGTCCGCAGTTTTCCGCTTGTGCAGGAACTGGTCCGAATACTGAAAGAAACCCGCAACCGCCACCTCGACGTGATTCCGTATAAAGGTCCCGTTCTGGCGCAGCAGTACTGGGGCGATTTTTCACTGCGCGAATGCTCGGATTTAGATCTCTTGGTCAGTTGTCGGGAGGTGGAGGCGGCAGGCCATGTCCTCGATGAATTGGGGTATCGACGAGTGACGCGAATTCCGCAGCATCTTCGTCCAGCACTGCTGAGGAACGCGTCGGAGGAACAGTTCTTTCATCCGGAGTTGAAGATTCTGGTGGAACTGCAGTGGTCTCCTGCGCCAAGGGTACTTGGTGTTGATTACGCTTCGGAGGAGATCTGGGTCCGGAAAAGACAAATGACCTTCGCCAATCTCCAGGTAACGGTTCCTTCTGCTGAAGACATGCTCGTTCTCTTAGCGATCCATGGCTGGAAGCACAACTGGTCTCGCTTGCTATGGGTTGGCGACATCGCTCAAGTGTTACATGAAGGATTAAATCTGGACGAAGCTTTAGCAATCGCCAGGAAGAATGGCGTTACAAAGATCGTGAAGTTTGCAGTGCTGCTGGCCGCACGTGTGTTTGGAGTCGAGACCGATGCGGTTCCAGAAAGAGCTGCCGTGGAGAAGGAGATTGCTCTCGCACTGCAGCGACTGTCTCGGGCAGAATCCTGCAGCTATTTCGGCTGGCATCGCTCGATGTTGGCGGTACGCGATCGCAATGTTGATCGCCTTCGGCAATTGACGCGCTTCGCATTCACTCCTGGTATCGGTGAATATACGGCGGTAGAACTTCCGCCGTGGGCCTCGGCGGGATACCGCCTGCTGCGAGTGGCGCGCGTCTTACGATTGGTGCCCGGAAAAACTCGCGAGTAGCCCTTGCCTGTTTCGGAGTTCGTTCAACTTTTCCAACGACAGATGTTGTGCCCCAAGCGAAGATTGATCGAACATTCTGATTATCGCCTCGTGGCGCAAGATCTTCGTCTCCCATCGCCAGAATGGTCGTTCTCCAAGTTGCTTCACCGTTATGGAGGTGCGGACCAGGTCACCTTTCTGTAGCGACACTGCTTCGGGCCACGGTAGCAAGCCTTGGCCGTAAACCGTATCGTTCCCGGGCCTGGTACTGAATCCGATCCCGGGTGAAGTCTCGGTGTCAAACCACAAGAGAACCCCATCGCCCTGACCATCGACGACCACTTCGAATTCCAAGATTTGCCGGCAGTCGCAGGTCTCGATCGTGGAGTAGTCGATCCGGCAGAACTCATGCACATTGCTGATCAACTGCTCAGGTGCGACTTGCATTTTCCATGGTTCGCTGCACGCTGCATGTAGCGCCGACGAGAAGTCGAACCCCGTCGAATTGTACCCCTGCAAGAGTTTGCCACGGTGATCTTTGCCGTCCACGATGGCTGCAAAGACGCGGTCCGAGTGGGGGATCACTACTCCACCGGGTTTGAGGAAGCGCCTCCTTGCATCTGCTAAAACACGAAAATGGTCAGAGTAAAACGGAAGCACGCCGCGCAGGTCGGAAACGATAACGTCAGCCTGCTGAGGCAGGTTTATCTCCGTAGAGTTCTTCTGAAAGAACTCGATGCGCTCTTCAAAACCGTTGGCAACCGCACATTCACGGGCGATGTTGATTACATCGTCGAGTTCGATGGCAAAGACGCGCTCTGCGCCAAGCTGGCATGCGATGAAGCTGAAGATTCCTTGTCCGGCGCCGAGATCCACAACTACTGATCCCGGCATGACATGCCGTTCCAGCGCACGTCGATAAGCCGCCATACGAAGCTTATCTGCCATCATGGCGCCGTAGCTGAAGACGTTATACACGGGTATTTGAAATCACTTCGAGAAAGTGTTGTTCCATTTCATCACAAGCTTGCGGCAACAGGTGCAAGCCCTGTGTTACACGAACTCGGAACACAGGTATCGTATGCACTAGTCCTGAGAGGAACTGTAGTTCCTCGGCTCTCATTCGCCGGTCGAGAAGATAGTTCGCGTACGTGTTTGCGACAAGATCTATGAGAGCCTCGCGCGCACTCAGTTCTTCGATCGATATGCTTCCGCCTTCTGACCGGCCGGATAAGACGTAGATACATCCGATCGATGGACGACCTTCAATCAGTCTACGATCTGTGGTATCGACTGCAAGGAATCGTTTGTCCCAGTTGGGAGTAAGGAGTTCAAGTGCCTCGGCGTTTCCGCAAAGAGCTGCGGTGGAGTCAGGCCACAGCCTTACACGCGGATACGCTGCACAAGCCGTATATTGCCCCGCATTCTGAAAAAGGGGGAGAACGTCATCACCAGAAACGCGATGTCCCCGCAACGACATCGCGGCACAGAGCGAAGACTTGCCAGCCCCTGCTGTCCCGGTAAACACAGCCAATCTGTCTCTGATCTCGGCTGCCGCCGCATGCAGGCAAGTTGTTCCGCGAAGGCGCAGTACAAGCCCGATCACCGGACCGAGTAAGTATGTAGCCGCATCTTCGAGCGTCAACGACGGTGGCCAGTTCGCCCATGCCATGCTGCCGTCGTCACGCACCACGAATTCGCTCTGGTCCCGGTAACGCAAGCGATAGTAACGACCGCCGGCTGATCGAGTTACTTGCAGGTTCGGCTCAGAACCGTGATCTTTCTCACCTAGCGGAAGCAGCACCTCGTCCCTTTCGGCAATAGGAACTCCTTTCCGAAAGACGACGTCAGTGGGACCACACGATTCGGCCGCTTGGAGACCTGGAACTGAAAAGTCGGAAGCTAAACGGATGCCGAAGCCAGAGTAGGTAAATCCGTCTGAAATGGGCCGGGCGCATTCAGAGGCTGCGGCGCAGGTCAGATTGCCGTTAGAAGCCACTCTTGGTTGTTGCTGCTGGATTGGGGTAGTTGGCGTCCATGTTCGGGCCTTGTGCACCGCTCCGCGTGAGTTTCTGGACATCTCCATAACGGACCAAAGCAGGTTTCACGTACGGCTTTCGGTTAGGATTTTCCCGCATCTTTTCATCTGCCTCACAGCCCTGATTTTGCGCGATTCTAGCACACGCGTATCCGACATTTGTTGCCAAACTAGGCTCATGAAAGTAGCTGATTTAACCGTGTGGAACAGCATAGATACCGGTCGCGGGGAGGCGGTTGGATATCGTTTTTTTCCACATATCGGCCCAGTTTTCCTGCCTAGGTAAGTTGGCCGGAGAGAACGTAAAATAGAAGTGACCTTCCATGTCCCAATTCGTTCATCTTCATCTACATACCGACTATTCCATGCTCGACGGCGCTTGCGACGTCGACAAACTCGTAAAACACGTCAAGAAACTGGGGATGCCGGCGGTCGCTATGACCGACCATGGCAACATCTTCGGCGCGGTGAGCTTCTTCAATGCTGCCAAAGCCGAGGGCGTAAAGCCCATCATCGGATGCGAACTTTACATTTCGAAGAAGGACGATCACGACATCAAGCGGACTCCTCCGGACGGTGATACCTATAATCACCTGCTCGTACTCGCCGAGAGCGAAGAGGGCTACCGGAATCTGGTAAAGATCACGAGTGAGGCATCGCTGCGCGGCTTCTACTACAAACCCCGCGTTAGCAAGCGTTTTCTTAACGATCATTCCAAGGGACTGATCGGCCTCTCCGGGTGCTTGAAGGGTGAAGTTGCAGAGCGCTTGATGGAAGGGAACTACGAAGCTTCGAAGAAGGCAGCGGGGCAGTTCTCGGAAATCTTTGGCAAGGGCAACTTCTACATGGAAGTCCAGAACCAGGGTCTGGACGAAGAGCGCGACATCCTACCGAACCAATACAAGATCGCCAAAGAACTGGGACTGCCCACAGTTGCCACCAACGACAGTCACTATCTCTGTGAGGATGACTGGCTCGCACAGGATGCGATGGTTTGCATCCAGACCGGAAAACTGTTGTCGGACGAAAATCGGATGAAGTTCAGGACCCACGATTTCTTCGTCAAGAGCTACGAGGAAATGCTGAAGGTCTTCGGCGATACCCCGGATGTGCTCTCGCGCACGCTCGATATTGCCGAGCGCTGCAACGTAAAGCTCAACAAGATTCCGAACCCGTTCCCGAAATTCGACGTTCCCGAAGGCTACGACATTGATTCGTATTTCGAGCATGTCTGCCGCGAAGGCTTCGCCAAGCGCATGAACCTGCTGCGCGAGTTGCAGAGCCAGGGCAGGTTGAAGCATTCGTTCAGCGAATACGAGCAACGTCTGAAGTGGGAGATCGACATTATCAAGCAGATGAAGTTCCCTGGGTATTTCCTGATTGTGTGGGATTTCATCCGCTTCGCTAAGGAGAACAACATTCCGGTGGGCCCAGGCCGTGGCTCGGCCGCAGGGTCTCTTGTCGCGTATTCAATGGCGATCACCGACGTGGATCCGTTGCAGAACAACCTTCTCTTCGAGAGGTTTCTGAATCCGGAACGCGTGTCCATGCCTGATATTGACGTGGACTTCTGCATGAACCGGCGTGAAAAGGTGATCCACTACGTAACCGAAAAGTATGGCCGCGAGCAGGTGGCGCAGATCATCACGTTTGGAACGATGGCGTGCAAAGCAGCCATCAAGGACACCGGTCGCGTGATGGGCGTTCCGTTCAGCGAGATGGATCGCATCGTCAAAATGGTGCCAGCTATGCTGAACATCACCATCGACCAGGCGCTTTCGGACTCACCGGCGTTAGCTGATGCGTATGAAAAAGAGCCGCAGGTGAAGGAAGTCATCGACACCGCGAAGAAGCTTGAAGGCCTTGTTCGTAATGCCGGAATGCACGCGGCGGGCGTGGTCATTTCTCCACAGCCGCTCACCGATCTGGTTCCGCTCCACCTGACGAAGAACGACGAAATCGTGACCGCCTACGACATGAAGGCGGTCGAAAAGCTCGGCCTTCTGAAGATGGACTTCCTGGGCCTGACGACGCTGACGATCATCGATGACTGCCTGACCTTGATCGAGCAGGGGCATAAGAAGCGCATCGAGTTGGAAAAGCTTCCGACGGACGACAAACTCACCTACGAGAAGGTGTTCCACAGCGGATTGACGTCTGGGGTGTTCCAGTTCGAATCGCACGGCATGAGAGACGTGTTGCGCCGCTACAAGCCCGACACAATCGAGGACCTTACCGCGCTGAACGCTCTTTACCGTCCCGGCCCGATCCAGGGCGGCATGATTGACGATTTCGTCGAACGCAAGCACGGGCGCCGCAAGGTCGAGTATGAACTTCCGGAACTCGAAGGAATTCTCAAGGAAACACTCGGCGTCATCGTGTATCAGGAACAGGTGATGCAGATCGCGAACGTTTTGGCGGGCTACTCACTCGGTGAAGCAGACCTGCTTCGTCGCGCGATGGGCAAGAAGATCGCCGAGGAAATGGCCAAGCAGCGGGAACGCTTCGTAAAAGGTGCGTTGGAGAAAGGCTTCCCTCAGAAAAAAATTGAGAAGATTTTCGATCTAATGGAGCAGTTCGCCGGGTACGGATTCAACAAGTCCCATTCGGCTGCATACGCCGTTCTGGCTTATCACACCGCTTATCTCAAGACCCACTATCCCGTGGAGTTCATGGCCGCGCTGTTGACCTCGGTGACCGGATCGACCGACGACGTGGTCAAGTACATCAACGAGTGTCGCGATATGGGGATCTCCGTTGAGCCACCCGATATCAACGTCTCCGACGCAAACTTCACCCCCCACGGCAACGCGATTCGGTTCGGCCTTGCGGCCGTGAAGAACGTGGGCCATAACGCAATTGAATCCATTGTGGCAGCACGCAAGGAACTGAGCGCGAACTTCTCTACTATTTACCAGGTCTGCGAAAAGGTTGATCTTCGCCTCTTAAACAAGCGAGTGCTTGAGTCGCTCATCAAATCCGGCGCCATGGATTCGCTCGGGCGTCGCTCGCAATTGATGGCCGTATTGGACAAGGCAATCGAGCGAGCTCAGAAGGCGCACCGCGATGCTGAATCCGGCCAGCACGGGTTGTTCGGTGTTTTCGATGACGCTCCGACGATGAAAGGCAATGGCAACGATACATTGCCTGAAGTCCCCGACTGGGATGAGCACACCCGGTTAGCTGCCGAGAAGGAAATACTCGGTTTCTTCATTACTGGCCATCCGATGGAGAAATACCAGAACAAGCTCCGCGATTTCCGCGCACTGAACACAGAAGATATCTGCGGGATGACCCAGTCCACCGGCAAGGACGAGAATGTCACCACTGCCGGCGTCCTAACCGGAGTACGCGTTGCAAAGTCAAAGAAGGGCGATCTTTACGCGCAGGGCGCTATGGAGGATATGAACGGCAAAGTTGATTTCGTCTGCTTTGCTGACGCCTACAAGCGCTTGGCAGACAAGCTGAAGCTTGAAGTTCCAGTACTGATCAAGGCGGGGGTGAGAGTAGAAGAAGGCTCGAATCCCAAGTTGATGATCAGCGACATCACTCCACTTGACGAGGCGAAACCGAGACTCCCGAAGTCGATCCGCCTGAAACTTGCGGTAGAGCGCATGAGCGAAGGCACGGTAAACGAGTTACACCAGATTCTGACGGAGCATCGGGGAGAGGCCCGGCTGCTGTTTGACCTGGAGCGGACCGGCGACTTCATGGTGGTTATGGATGCCGAAGGCTATAATGTAATGCCTGACTATGCGTTTATTTCGCGGGTCGAAGAGCTCTGCGGAAAAGGTACCGTGCGCGTAGTTGATTAGTGCAGGGCAGTCTGCACTGGGAACGGAACGACGTAGAGATCCCCCAAGGAGTATTCATGGCCGCTCCCGGAATGTCTTACGTACAAGAATTGATCGACGCAGGCATCGAGCAAATTAGAAACGATGCCGGGAACGGATCACTGGAAAAGATGGAATCGGCGACAAAGGCCCAGCAGGAACTCGAGAAAATAGAGAAGCAGATCACCCAACTGGAATCGCTCGCCGGAGTAAATTCCGACGCTCACCGCCAGTTGGCATCGCTGCATGAGCAGGTAAACGCCCTGCGCGCGCAGATTACCGTGCACCTGGATTCCTGGAAACGCACTGAACTCGCTCGGCATCCGCAGCGTCCTTATACCTTGGATTACATTGAGCGCATTTTCACCGACTTCAGCGAGATCCACGGTGACAGGCGATATTCAGACGATCCGGCCATTGTGGTCGGCATGGCGAAGTTCCATGGTGAACCGGTTCTTGTCCTCGGTACGCAAAAGGGTCGCGATACAAAGCAGAAGGTCTACCGGAATTTCGGTATGCCGAACCCGGAAGGATATCGGAAAGCCATCCGGGCGATGAAGATCGCTGAGAAGTTTGGCCGCCCCGTATTCACGCTTGTGGATGTTCCGGGTGCCTATCCCGGACTGGGCGCCGAAGAACGCGGCCAGGCAGAGGCTATCGCTTACAATCTTCGCGAGATGGCGCGGTTGAAAGTCCCGATCATCACGGCCATTACCGGTGAAGGTGGTAGCGGCGGAGCGTTGGCCATTGCCGTGGCGGATCGCGTTCTCATCCTGGACAACGCTATCTACAGTGTGATTTCGCCCGAAGGTTGCGCTTCCATCATGTGGCGCGATGCCTCCAAGCGCGACGTGGCGGCCGAAGCCATGAAGATCACAGCACCTGACCTCCGTAAGCTGGGCTTGATTGACGACGTAGTGCCGGAGCCTGCGGGCGGAGCACACAACGACTATGACGAAGCCGCCCGGCTGCTTGACGAGTCGCTGAAGAAGCATTTCGACGAGTTGAAGGGAAAGTCCGCGGATGAACTCGTGAAATCGCGGTATGAGAAATTCCGCACAATGGCGCGTTTCTTCAACGAAGTGTAATTTCCATTTCCTCACAAATCGATGAGTATGGGTCACACACCCCGTGTGACCTCTCACGTCCTGAGCACGTATAATGAATCTCATCTCCCTGCCAACGTAATGCACATTGGGGTGAAAGGTCAGGTCATGGCTACGACCGATTTATCAGTTCACGACCTCGGCAGTGGCAGAGAAGGCCAGCGGGTGGTGAACGACTGGAGCCTTCAGGTTGCTACTGTCAACGGGTCCGGTTCGCAATCCGCGAACACAGTAATTCTGCGCACGCTTTTTCAGATGGGAGTTCCGGTTTCAGGCAAGAACCTGTTTCCGTCCAATATTGCCGGGCTGCCCACGTGGTACACCATCCGCGCCAATAAGCACGGCTATATCGCGCGAAAAAAAGAAATCGATTTTGTGGTCGCGATGAATCCTGAGACGGGGATTGAGGATGTCAAATCCCTTGCTCCCGGCGCCGCGGTGCTCTACGACGAACCTCTGAACCTGCGAGCGGTTCGCGATGACGTTACGTTTTATTCCGTTCCTTTTGACAAGCTGGTCGGCACCGTCTGTCCCGACGCTAAGCTGCGCAAATTAGTAAAGAACATGTTGTACCCCGGCATCCTCGGCCATTTGCTCGGTCTCGACATGGCGGAGATGGAAAGGGCCATCCGTAGGCAGTTCGGAAAGAAACAGAAGGCCGCCGACCTCAACGTGAACGCTGCGAAAGCGGGCTACGACTACGCGGTAGCCAATCTTCAGAAGCAGGATCCGTTCTGGGTGGAACGGATGGACGAGAACAAGGGCAAGATCATCATCGACGGTAACTCCGCGGCCGCCTTGGGCTCGATGTTCGCCGGCGTCACGGTCGTGACCTGGTATCCGATTACGCCGTCGTCCTCGCTGGTCGAATCGTTAATCGATTACATGAAGAAGTACCGGATCGGCCCTGACGGCAAGAGTACTTTTGCCATCGTCCAGGCCGAGGACGAACTCGCTGCGGTTGGAATGGTGATTGGTGCCGGCTGGGCGGGAGCGCGCTCCATGACTGCTACGGCGGGTCCGGGCATCTCGCTGATGGCCGAGTTCACGGGACTTGGATACTACGTGGAAGTGCCCGCTGTCATTTGGGACATTCAGCGCGTAGGGCCTTCCACCGGTCTGCCAACGCGTACCTCGCAGGGCGACGTGCTTTCTACCGCTTATCTCTCCCATGGAGATACCAAACACATCCTGCTGTTTCCCAGCATGCCGGAAGAATGCTTCTCAATGGCGTCGGAGGCTTTCGACCTCGCGGAACGATTCCAAACGCCTGTCTTCGTGATGTCGGATCTGGATCTCGGGATGAACAACTGGATGGCACATCCGTTTGAGTATCCGACGAAGCCGATTGAACGTGGAAAAGTGCTGAGCAAGGAAGACCTGGATCGTCTGGGCGGATTCGCACGCTACAAAGACGTCGATGGCGACGGCGTGGGATATCGTACGCTGCCCGGTATTGATCACCCAGCTGGCGCATGGTTTGCGCGTGGCAGCGGTCACAACGAGAAAGGCCAGTACAGTGAGCGTCCCGACGACTACGTCAACAACGTGGATCGTCTCGCGCACAAAATTGATACAGCGCGTGGCTTTGTCCCCAAGCCGCAGATCGTGGCCAACGGAACTTCGAAAGTGGGAGTGATCGCGTACGGTACCACACATTGGGCGATGACGGAGAGCCGCGACCAGCTCAAGAAGGAATACGACATGGATGTGGACTACCTGCGCGTCCGTTCGTTTCCGTTCACGACCGAGGTGCATGAATTCGTGACAAGTCACGATCGCGTGTACGTCGTAGATCAGAACCGTGATGGTCAGATGCGCGATCTCCTCAAACTGGATCTCGATCCGACGCAGAGCACCAAGTTACGTAGCGTACGCCACTACAACGGCCTACCGATCGACGCTCGCAGCATCACCGACGAGATTGTGTCACAGGAGGGCAAATAACATGGCATCGACCCCAACCTCCACTCCAGCTCCCAAGACTAACCGAGTCGGGCTGACCGTCATCGAGTACAAGGGCGGTAAAACCACGCTGTGCGCCGGCTGCGGACACAATGCGATCTCCGAACGCATCATCGACGCGATGTTTGAGATGGGTGTCGAACCCCATCGTGTCATCAAGATGTCGGGCATCGGATGTTCGTCGAAGAGCCCGGCGTACTTCATGAGCAAGTCGCACAGCTTCAACTCGGTACACGGACGCATGCCGTCCGTCACCACGGGCGCCCTGCTTGCGAACAAGAATCTGCTGGCACTCGGTGTCAGCGGCGACGGCGATACGGCCTCAATCGGGATTGGTCAATTTGTTCACCTGATGCGGCGCAATTTGCCGATGATTTATATCATCGAAGACAACGGCGTGTACGGCCTCACGAAGGGCCAGTTTTCCGCCACCGCCGATCTTGGTTCGGTCTTGAAGACTGGCGTTATCAACGACCTGCCACCGATCGATACCTGTGCGATGGCCATCAGCCTGGGTGCGACGTTCGTCGGACGCTCTTTCTCCGGCGACAAGAGGCAACTGCTCTCCATGCTGAAGGCCGCAATTGCCCATAAGGGAACGGTCATGCTCGACGTTATCTCTCCGTGCGTGACCTTCAATGACCACGAGGGCTCGACCAAGTCGTACAAGTTCACGAAGGATCACGAGGAGCCTCTGCACGACATTACGTTCGTCCCGGCATTCGAAGACATAAGCGTGGAATACAACGCCGGCCAGACGATCGATGTCACTATGCACGACGGATCGTCCCTGCGGCTCCACAAACTCGAGGAAGACTACGACCCCACCAGCAAACTTCAGGCGCTCAGTCGGTTGGCAAAAGCGCATGAAGAGGGCGAGATTCTGACCGGGGTTCTGTACGTGAACCCGAGTGCGCCAAGTTTCATCGATCTGCTCAATGTGACGGATGATTCGCTGGCAACGTTACCGGAATCGAGAGTTCGTCCTTCGCGGCAGGTCCTGGAAGAGTGCATGGAAGCCTTGCGATAGACGTGCTTGAAAGCAGCAAAGAAGCCCGCTCGTAAGCGGGCTTTTGTTGTTTACGGCAAAAGTCTTAGTGAGCCGTGATCGGCGTAGTGACCTTTGTGCTCTCCCATTCAAAGACCATATCGGCCTTCTTGTCGCCGGTCTTGTTGAGCGTAATAGTGAATTGCGGAACCGCGGAAGAAGTCTTTCCCGCTTTTACCTTCGTGCGTCCGAGGTCCTGTTTCTCGTCGTACTGAGTACCCCATTCACCGGTCGCCTTGCTGATGACAATCGTCCACTCGTTCTCGCCAGGGATAGAGAACATCGTGTACTTGCCTGCCGGAACGTGCAGATCGTTGACCATCACATCGCCATCGGTGACGAAGGTGGTCGCTTCATTTGCGCCGGTACGCCATACCTGTCCATAAGGGACCACGCCACCAAAGATCTTGCGCGTCGCGCCCGTCTTGGGATCGGCGACCTTCGGACGGCTGTAGTCGATGGTAATTTTCTTTCCGGTGCTGAAAGTTACGGTTGCTGAACCCGGGGGGCTTGGACGCTTGCTTTTATCCTGCTGGGCGTAAACCAGCATTGCGATAAGAACAAAAACGCCAAGATATCCAACTACTGCGAACTTCCGCATGTTTCCTCCTGAAGAATCGGTTACATGAATTGACTGCGTACAGATCAGCATCCCACTCTGCTGGCTGGGAAATTATCCCAGATCACGAGCGGGCCTTACAATCGAGGGATGTCAGCTTTCGAAAACTACCGGGACGAACTGGAAAAGTACGAGTTCATGATGGGTACGGCGCGGGGACGACTTGCCGTGACCCAGGACATTGTCACCGATGCCATGGCACTCATCGGACAACATGGCGTTTATTGCCAATCGCAACGCTTTCCAGGAAAACCGGCCATGGACATACGACTGGTGATGAAGTCGCTCACTGAAGCGAAAGAGCTCATCAGTAGTGTGATGCAAGAACTAAACCGTCAAAAAGAAACTTAGGGCAAGCGCATCTCTACGCGGCGACTCGCTTGCGCGTCAGGTCACGAACCTTCTGCAGTTTGGTCCGCTTGTCACGCGTAAGACTCGCGGGCCAGGGTTCTTCCACCCCGGCTAGAGCCAGTGCCGATCCTAGCAACGCAAGGTTCTTAGAAAAGTGGATCATTTCTCCCTGTCGCTGTTGGGCATCTTCTACGTTCCAGAAGTCGTGCATCACAGGGGAGACTCCTGCGAGAAACCCTACGATCGCCGCTGCACCAAGCTTCGGTTTTATTCCAAGCAACAGGCTGCCACCACCCACTACGAGTGCGGCGCCCGAGAGTGCGACCGCAACTTTTGCCGCTGGCACGTTCTTCGAGGCGGCATATTGGGACGTTCCTTCGAGTTGCCGGAAATGATTGATCCCGCTGTATAGGAAGAAACCGCCAAGCAGAGCGCGTCCGAGCAGAAACGGAGCCTTCATGACGGTTTTGGATTCGCCCGCTTACCTGGGTGTTGCTATGGGATCAGAACTGGCCATAGCGGCTCAACTGATCGCGTAGCCGCCCATTACCGAGTTGGGCGGCTATTTCGGCATGTTCGCGTGCTTTGTCGAGATCCCCTTCGGAGATGTAGATCTCGCCTAGCGCCATATGTGCTTCCGCCAGAAGCGGCTTCATCTCAAGCGCGATGAGCAACTCGCGTTTGGCATCTTGAGCGCGCTGCTGTATCCGATAGAGTTGAGCAAGATGGTAATGCCCCTCGGCCCATGAGGGGTTCGCGTCGACGGCAGCCTTCTGTTCGGCAATATGGCGAGCCGTTTCTGCGTCGAGCATGTCGTCCATCACGTTGCGAAAAAAGGGCTTCGGTTCGTCCGGCATTCGTCTATTCAATCACAGCCGCAATGTCAGCGAGAGCTATAAACGAGTTCGTTGTACTCCCTTTCGGCTCCACTGGGCAGTAACACCCAGATTGTATAAATCCCAATGGCCGTGCCGATTGGGATACTGAGCAGCGAAAGGAATCCCACGATCAATGTCAGCGTTCTTGCCCACGGAACACGGTTTAGCAGACCGATACCGGCCGCCATCCCAACTGCACCCTTGGCCAGAATCAACCACCCGACAAGCGCGATCAGATGGAAGACAAATTTCGGCGGTGGTGGCGCGTTGGAGGCCATGCCGAGAATGCCGGAAAGTACCACGCGAGCAATGACCAGGACAAAGATGCCGGCGATGAGAATCAGGGAAGAGTAGACAATGGTCAGAATAGCTAACAGCCGGTAGTGCTCCGCCACGCGCCGCGCGCCACCCTGCATCACTCCCAGCGATGTAGGGACGCCGCACTTCGAACATAGTGCCTGTTGCGGGGCTATCGGAGTACCACACGAGGTGCAGTACATAGAATCTCTCCTGGATAATGAACGCATTCTGCATCGGGAAAGTTCCCCCAGTCAAACAAATCCCTGCGACAGTAGTTAGAATTGATTCGTGAAAACCGCTGACGTGGTGGTGATTGGTGCCGGTGTGATCGGCTTATCGCTGGCGTGTAATTTGCGGCGTGCCGGCTTTTCAGTCCTTGTGCTCGAAAAGCACCAACCCGGGCACGAGGCCACATGGGCAGCCGGAGGCATGATAGCGCATTGTGAAATCGGGCCTGACATCTCCCTCCAGCAAATGGCGAAGCTCAGCGCCGCGCTTTACCCGAGCTTTGTCCGCGAGATACAGGACGAATCGGGCGTCGATGTTGACTACCGGTCTGAGGGCAAGATTCGCTTCGTCGAAGAGAATATCGAGGCTTGGACCCCGAAGGGCACCATTCTCGATAATCAGGAAGTTCGTCGCCTCGAGCCTGAAATTGCATTCAATGCCCCGGCAGTTCTACTCCAGGAAAGCTGGCTCGATCCGCGAAAGCTGGTTGAGGGGCTCGTTAAGGCGGCGAAGCATCTGGGAGTGGAACTCATCTCCGGTGCCGAAGTGAAGGAGATTGCGATTGAGCAGGGAAGGACTGTTGGTGCGATTACGCCAAAGGCAACGTATGGCGGTGTCGCGGTCGTAAACTGCGCGGGAGCGTGGAGCGGGCAATTCTCACCGGTGCCCATTCCTGCGCGTCCCATCAAAGGGCAGATGTTGTGCCTCGTTCCCGATAGGCGCGTTCTGCGCCATGTCATCAGCGGGAATGGTGTTTACTTGATCCCCCGAACCGACGGCCGCATTGTGGTCGGAGCTACTGTCGAAGATGTCGGTTTTGACAAACGGGTCGATCCATCTGCCATTCAGGCACTTCATCAACGTGCGGCGAACCTGGTTCCAGCGCTTGGGGAGGCTCGTATCCACGACAGTTGGGCAGGCCTGAGGCCGGGTACGCCAGACGAATTGCCTATGCTTGGAAGGACCGAACTGGAGGGCTATTTCGTCGCGACGGGACACTATCGCGACGGTATTCTTCTCGCGCCAGCTACTGCGTCAGCAATGACGCAAATCCTGGCAGGTCACGAACCCGGGATTGACATCTCCCGTTTCTCCCCATCCCGTTTCACCTTGCGCCCGTAAGACTGGCTGGCTGCACTTTGCTTCCGTCTCGCGAAGAAGCTACCGGAGCGTTTTCATTCGTCTGATTCGCCAGTTTACTGAACACGACTAATCGCTTCGGAGCTGGGCCAATGAAGTAGGTTGGATAGCACGTAATGAGTGTTACCTGGCTTCCCTCGGAAGGCCGAGTCACTGATAGATCCGTCGGCTCCACGATCTTCTTGCCTGTAACTTCGTAGACGAACCGTTTCCCGCCTCGTTCCACCAATATCTGGTCTCCCTTGTCCAACTCATGAATGTGCCGGAAGAAGGTGTCTCTGTGCGCTGTGATCACGGCATTTCCGGCTTCGCCCGGCTCCGCAGTCCTGGTCATATGCCCGGGACCAACCAGCAGGGCCTTCCTGGTTGTACCTTCCACAATGAAGGACTCAAGATCGATCTTGGGGATCACCAGCCGAACCATGCCGTCATCTTTTGGTGCGTGCGCCTGCTCAGCGACCGGAGCTTCCGTTGCGCGGCGCTGCTGTTCCTGTACCCAGGCTCGCTCCATTCGCCGCTGCTCCAGGTACATCTGTCCGTATTGGCTCGCCACGTAGAGCACCAGCACCGTGCCGAACACGATCAGAGCGAACGAAACGTAACTCTTCGGAATGTTTCTCAGGAAACCGCTGTCCATTCCCCGCCTTTCAGACACACCGCAGTCTAAGGTGACTGGTTCGTTGTCTTTTAGATGCGGGAATCCAGTGTGTCGCGACAGAGCGGATGGATGGCTTCTAGCGCCGCGTACGCATGGCCGAGATAACACCTCCGACGAGAACTCCGAATCCGACCATCGAAAGCAGCGGCAGCTCACTACCCGCCGACGGGAGGTTCTTCGACCCGTTTGAGTCAGCCGCCTGCGACTTGGGCGTCACATCCTGTGATTCTGTCTCGGCACTGCTTGTCTGCTTGGCGCTGCTGCCAGGCGCCACTGTCGTAAAGCGGACCTGTGTCTGAGAGGCTGCTACCGGTGTGTGATTGGCGTCAACCAGTTCTACCGTGATTACGTGATCACCAACTGGAATTCCACTGAAGCTATATTCCGTCGAGGTAATCTCTACCGGATCGCGCGAATCCAGTTGCACCCGATACGTCGGTGACGGGTCCGGAGCCATACCTGTGTTCTGTAGCTGAAACCTCAGGGTGACCGCCGAGCTTTCAACCTTTTCGTTGATCTTCGGCGAAAGAACCTTGATGGCCCCGCTTGCCGCCATGGTAGTGCCCGGAGCGTTCGAACCTGGGACTTTTGCTCCTTGGCTGGTGGGAGTCGTCCCGGTCAGACCATTCGGGTTCTGTCCGGCTGCGACGAGCGGTAGCACCAATAGCAGGAGCGTTAATCTTTTTCTTAGTTTCATAACTGCCTTTGCCAACCTCATCTTTGGTACCCGAATGCCCAATAACGTAGGTTGAATAGCCACCTTGATGTCGGGTAGCCCTTAACAATCGTCTTGAGGCCTTCTTTCCAAGTGTCTGAAGCTGTGCTGTTTAGACACGTTTGATGCTGAAAAGACCCAGTGACCGGGGAAGTTGGTACCCTTTCAATTGCAATCAGTCTGCCGAAAATTCGCCATCATAGCGGCATTTCGAATCCATTCCTTCAATTTCTTGGATGCGGGCACTACGAGCAGAGCGGCTGCTTCATAATGTTCCATTTTGGGCATTCAGAATCCCACTCCTTCGACATAGTCCCTTCACCGTAACCCGGTCTAGGGCTGTCGGGTTTACACTTCATTGACGGGTTCAGCTTCTCTGCTGAACAATGTGGCATACAGGTACTCAGGAGATCCTATGTACGAAGAAGACAAGGACGCCGACCTTTCGGCGAACAGTGTCAGCACCACAAGCAGCAGCAGCACTCTTCGCAACGTTCTGATCGGCGTTGCGGCTCTTTACGTAGTGCTCTCTCTCTTTTTCATTTTCGAGATGCGCAGTCGCGTTGCATCCCTGGAAACCGCACAGAAGGCCGCTGCCGATAGTGCCGCCGCCCACAACGCAGCCATCATGAAACGCTTGGGCATGACCGAAGCGAGCATTGAGCAGGCTTCTCAGGAGCTTCAGTCCCGGCTGGGAGAAACGCAGAAAGAAGTTGCTACCAAGACGAACCAGTTAGCTCGCCAGCAGCAGGTTTCCGAGCAACGCCTGCGTCAGGAAAGCGAACAGAAGATCTCTGCCGTTACGGGCGAGATCGGTGGCGTGAAGACCGAAGTGGCGGGGGCAAAGACAGATATTGCAACCACTCGCTCCGACCTGGAGGCTACCAAGAGCAAGCTCGAGCGGGCTATCGGCGACTTGGGGTTGCAGAGCGGTCTCATCGCTCACACCCGCGAGGAACTCGAATATCTGAAACATCGAGGCGATCGCAACATTTACGAGTTCACCTTGCGCAAGGGCGAAAAACCGCGGCCGGTATCGACCATCAGCCTGCAACTTAAGAAGGTCGACGCCAAAAAAGGCAAGTTCAGCATGAACGTGGTTGCAGACGATCGGACCATCGAGAAGAAAGATCGGACCATGAACGAGCCCATGCAGTTCTACACGGGACGCGACCGCAGCCTATATGAGGTGGTGGTAATGTCCGTTGACAAGAACACAATCAGCGGATACCTCAGCACCCCAAAGAACATGCCGGCTCCAGCCGCTAACTAAGACTTCATCTGGGAACACCGGGCCCGGCCCATGCGGTCGGGCCTTATCTTTGATCTTTGCGACTCCTGAGACAAACGGCTTTCTGCAACGCCCGTTTGCGGAGTATAACGGGCGCTACGCACACTCAGGAGCACGCCATGTTATCCGCGTCCGGTACGGCCGTCCTTCAGATAGTTTTTCGCACCTCCATCATCTATCTGCTGATCCTGATCGGGGTCAGGATCTCAGGGAAAAGGGAGGTGGGACAGATGACGCCGTTCGATCTCACGCTCCTGCTTCTCCTGAGCAATTCCGTTCAGAATGCGATGACAGGCCCCGATACCTCGCTGATCGGCGGAATAGCGGCAGCCGCCACGCTGTTCCTCCTGAACATGGCAATCGCCGAATACTCGGGCATTAATCGCAAATTTCGTAGATACGTTCAGGGATCGCCTAGCATGCTGATTCACAACGGCGAAGTGCTGATGTCGCACATGGCGAAGGAACACGTGACCATGGATGAACTGGAGCGGGCTCTACGCGAGCACGGCATTGCCAGTGCCAAAGATGTTTCCATTGGCGTCCTCGAAGTGGACGGTTCCATGAGCTTCCTGAAGTTCGACGACATCCCGCCTTCCATGAAGCCTCACCGGCATGTCAAATTTCTCCGTCGTCCTGAGTAGCATCCGTGCAAAGAAAAAGGCCGGTGCACTTGGCACCGGCCCATAAGTTGCTTGCTTTATCTTGCTGCCGCGCGTCCTTCTTCCCGAACCGTGCCGATTCGCATTCCGTAGAACGACCGGTGCACGAACCACATGGAGATCAGGAAGAAAACGGCAGCCAGCACGTGGCTGAGGCCACTCCCTTCGCTGTGAGTGAGGGATACCGCGAGTTCTACGGCCAGCAACCCGAACAACGTTGTGAATTTGATTACCGGGTTCATCGCCACCGAAGAAGTGTCTTTGAAGGGATCGCCAACCGTGTCGCCGACAACGGTCGCCGCATGCAGTTCCGTTCCTTTGGCCTTCAACTCTACTTCCACGACCTTCTTGGCGTTGTCCCAGGCGCCGCCGGCATTTGCCATGAAGATCGCCTGATATAGTCCGAAAATCGCGATCGAGATCAGGTAGCCGATGAAGAAGAACGGTTCCACGAACGCAAAGGCAAGCGTACCGAAGAAGACTGCCAGGAAGATATTGAACATGCCCTTTTGCGCGTACTGGGTGCAAATGGCAACAACCTTCTTGCTGTCCTCGACGGAAGCTTTCTCCACGCCCTCAAGCCGGATGTTCTTCTTGATGAACTCCACCGCGCGGTAGGCACCTGTTGTTACGGCCTGGGTGGAGGCACCCGTGAACCAATAAATCATGGCTCCACCACTGATCAGGCCCAGAACGAACGGCGCGTGCAGCAGGGAAAGGTTCTCCACATTTTCGGTGAGGCCGCGCGTAAGAGCCATCATGATCGAGAAGATCATCGTCGTGGCGCCTACGACTGCCGTTCCGATCAGTACCGGTTTGGCCGTCGCTTTGAACGTGTTGCCTGCGCCGTCATTTGCTTCCAACAGGTGCTTGGCGCGGTCGAAGTTTACCGTCGTGTTGAAATCCTTCTTGATCTCCGCTTGCACGTTCGGGATGGTTTCGATCAGTGACAGTTCGAACACCGACTGCGCATTATCCGTAACCGGACCATACGAATCCACCGCGATCGTTACCGGGCCCATGCCGAGGAAGCCAAACGCCACCAATCCGAATGCGAACACCGGAGCGGCAACCATTAGCAATCCCAGACCCATCGTGCTGACGTAATACGCGATGCCCATCAGCGCGACCATGGTGAAGCCAAGCCAGTAAGCCGAGAAATTACCTGCAACGAAACCAGATAGGATGTTCAGCGAAGCGCCACCTTCTTCCGAGGACGTCACCACTTCCTTCACGTGCCGCGATTCAGTGGAGGTAAACACCTTGACAAACTCAGGGATGATCGCGCCAGCCAGCGTGCCGCAGGAGATGATCGTGGCCAGTTTCCACCACAGCGTCGTATCGCCATGTGCTCCCAGCACGGGAATCATGAAGTACGAGATCACGTACGTCAGTGCGATCGAAATCAACGACGTCAGCCACACCAGGGTGGTGAGCGGCGTTTCGTAGTTCATTTCGTCGGCCTGGCTGTATTTGCTCTTGGCGAAGGTGGCATTTAGGAAGTAGGCGCCAGCGCTGGAAATCAGCATCATTACGCGCATGACGAAGATCCACACCAGCAACTGAACCTGGACTGTAGGATCCTTCACGCCCAGCAGAATAAACGTGATGAGCGCCACGCCTGTAACGCCGTAGGTTTCGAAGCCGTCGGCCGAAGGTCCAACCGAATCGCCTGCGTTATCGCCCGTACAATCGGCGATTACGCCCGGGTTCCTGGCATCGTCTTCTTTGATCTTGAAGACGATCTTCATCAGGTCAGAGCCGATATCGGCGATTTTGGTAAAGATGCCACCTGCGATACGAAGTGCTGCAGCGCCCAGCGATTCGCCGATAGCGAAGCCGATGAAGCACGGGCCAGCGTATTCGCTCGGCACGAACAGCAGGATGAAAAGCATGATCAGCAGTTCAACGCTGATCAACGCCATGCCGATGCTCATTCCGGCCTTGAGCGGAATGTTGTAGCAGGGGAAGGGCTTGCCCGCCAAGGATGCGAATGCCGTCCGGGAATTCGCAAACGTATTCACGCGGATTCCGAACCATGCCACGCCGTAGCTGCCCGCGATTCCAACCAGGCTGAACAGGAGGATGATCGGCAACGTCACCGAAATGGGCTTGTTTGGTACGGGTGACAGCCATCCGAAGTATGCGACGATGATGACCGCGATGAATACCCAGAGGAGCAACAGGAATTTACCCTGCGTGAACAGGTACGTCTTGCAAGTCTCGTAGATCAATTCCGAGATTTCACGCATGGACCGGTGGACTGGCAGGTTCTTAAGCTGAATATAAATGGCGAGTCCAAACAGCAGCCCAAACGCACAAAATAGAAGGCCGATTAGGAGCAGATTGTGACCGTTCATGCCTCCAATGAATGTCACGCTCGAAAGATCAGGCAGCTTCAGGCTAGCCTCGCCCCCTGTCATTTCGTGTCCCGATTCCTGGGCCCAACTACCGGAACTCATCGCCAGCATAAGCAGGCCCAGGGCGGTAATCCAGCGGCGCAGGCTTGCACGCAAGCCGCCCCGTTGTTCGCAGTTATACATTCCATCCTCCAAAAATTGCGGAAAACAAAGCGAAAGTTTTAGGACGTTGCTCCGACGTAATGTGACCGGCCAGAACTGCCGGCTTTGACCAGCGGACTGTTTGCGTTGCAGGACATATGCGGTCCGCGAGCTACAAAGCGCGAAGCCGCAATATATAACACTTGCCACAAAACCGGGTCAAACTTTGATATTTCAATTAGTTCAGACAATGAACTTTGCCGCGCAGGCCTGGTGTGAAACTCCGCGGCTAAAGCCGCTTCCAGCAACTCTCGAATATCGTTGACTACCTGAATCTCGCACAACATACTCGAAGACGATGGCACGAAATCTACCAATTATTATCACCAGCATTCTCGTTGTGACACTTTTCGTGTTGCTGGTGTATCCGGCCATCATTCCGGTGAACGCCCCGCCGACGCTGAAGACGTTCAAAGACATCTTCGTGGCGGTACTTGCTTTGGCCTCTGTCTTAGCGACTCTGGGGTTGGCTGTCAGGACCGGGATTCTGAACCCGGTTTCTGAACACGATTCCAGTGTCGACGATTACTGCTCCTTCCTCTGTACCCTCCGCTGCTGAGGCTGCTCGTTTACCGCGGCCCTTAACCAACAGCCAACGTTCCTTTAACGCTCCGATGGAGGGTACAGTGATTTTTCGCTCCAAAACTAGTACTAAACGCCTCAGGATCTCCGATTCCGCAGGCCAAGCCTGGCTCTGGAACAACGCTCCGTGTTATTGGCGAGGGCGGGTGAGCTTGGTGTTTAGGGAAGTCGATTTCGATCTTCTGGAGACGGCCAGCACCCTGAAGCACTGGGATGTGCTCGCTATGTGGACTCGCCAGATCTCTTGCCGTCGCGTGATTCCGCCGCTCATCGTGACCCCCACGCCCCATGGAACCTATTACATCCATGACGGCAACCATCGATATGAGGCTTTGCGCGTTTGTTTCAAGCGAAATTTGAAGAGGCTCCGTCTTAGAGTCGCGGTTGTTCAGCCGAAAGTGGGCTACGAATTCGAGCTCCGGCAATTTCCGAATTACCAAACGTACGTGCTGGTGCCGGCCCGGGAAGGCGAACCAGCCTTGTCGGAAGAGGAGTTTTCTGACGCCCCAGGCATGGGAAGCCTGCTGACTCGGTTGAACCCTGCTGAGGCGGTTGCTGCCGGGTAGGGTCTATTCAAAGGGGCGGTCGAACCGGACCGCCCTCTATTCCATCTGCGTCATCGAAAGTACCCGCTCTGCACAATTGCTGCAGAATGCGTTTTCCTTCAAGTCGATCAGTTCCACCGAGTGCGATGCAGACATCGCGCATCGGTAGTCGTCGCAATGCGTAAGATCGAGGGTGTGTCCCAGTTCATGGACCGCTTCCTTGAGCAGTCGCTCACGGAGAAGGTCTCCATCGCCCGGAAGTCCGTAGAATTCTTGCCGCAGCCGATAATACGAGACCACCGAACCGGGTCCGCCCATCTGTGCTTCGCCGAACACAAACGTCAAAATGGGAATGTAAAGATCGGTGCCGGTTACGCCGAGGATCCGCCATGTGTGCGGTCGTACAAACTGCCCGAGTTCGGCAAGGATTTTGCTTGAGTGGTATTGCCGACGCTCTCCATGGAATGCAAAACTCGGATCAATCGTGTGGGGCAGTACCTCACAGGGGATCGCGAAATGGTTCGCGAGTTCTACGGCTAAACCCTCCAGGACGATGCCGTCGAGTTCGCCGATCGAGATGAGCTGCAGTCGCTTCAAGGCTATGATTCCGTCAGCGGTTTCGGTGATTTTTCCCCAATCCTAGCGTGCTGTTTCGGCGGTCGCGCGGCTCCAGCCATACTTCTTCAGCTTGTTATGCAATGTTACTCGATCTATATCGAGCACCTCGGCTGCGCGTGTCTGGTTCCAGTTGCATTCCTCCAGCACCCGCAGAATATGGGCTTTCTCAATGTCCTCGAGAGTTTTTGCGTCCGGGGTAGTTCCGTTCTTTGGCTTCAGAATGAAGTCCTGTTCGCGAAGCTCCGGTTCTTGCGCCACTACCATGGCGCGTTCGACCGCATTTTCCAGTTCCCGGACATTTCCCGGCCACGCATGTTGCTGTAGCAGGTACATGGCGGAAGGCGCGACTCGCGTGATCTTCTTGTTCATCTGCAGTGCGAACTTACGCATGAAATGATCGACGAGGGCGGGAATGTCCTCTCGCCGTTCACGCAGGGCAGGGAGTTCAATCCGGAAAACATTCAGCCGATAAAAAAGGTCCGGACGGAACTTACCTTCATCGATCAGGCCTTCGAGGTCCTTGTTCGTTGCAGCCACGCACCGGAAATCGACCTTGATCGTCTGATTGCCTCCCACGCGCACAATCTCGCGCTCCTGCAAAACTCGTAACAGGTCGGTCTGGGTCTTCAGGGAGATGTCGCCGATTTCATCCAGGAATACCGTGCCGCCCTCTGCGATTTCGAACTTGCCCTTCTTGCGGTACTGCGCGCCGGTAAAGGCTCCTTTTTCGTGACCGAAAAGTTCGCTTTCAAGCAGCGTCTCGGTGAGTGCACCGCAGTGAATCGTCACCATGGGATGGAATCGTCTCTGGCTCGCGGCATGGATGGCACGGGCTACAAGCTCTTTTCCTGTGCCGCTTTCGCCCGTTATCAGGACAGTAGCATCCGTTGGGCCAACGGTCTCGATCGCATCGAACACGCGTTTCATGGCGGCGCTCTGGCCGATGATGTCCGGGTGCTGGCTGATCTCTGCTACCGTCTCACGCAAGCGTACGTTTTCCTCTCTCGCGCGACGGTGCGACAAGGCATTCTTTACGATGTGTGCGATCTCGTCCGGGTCAAGCGGCTTGGTGACGTAGTCGTATGCTCCGTTCTTTAGCGCCTGGACCGCCGTTTCCACCGACGCATAGCCGGTCATCATGATGGCGATGACCTCAGGGTCAATCTCATGCATCCGCTTCTGAAGTTCGATGCCGTCCGTGCCGCGCATTTTGATGTCCAGCAGGGCAGCGTCAAACTTGGTTTCGGCCATGCGGGTCAACGCCTCGTTCGCGTCTTCCGCGACGTGGACCTCGTATCCCTCTTCCCGGAACCATTTATTGAGCGAATCGCGAACACTGAGTTCGTCGTCCACAATGAGAATCTTGGCCTTCTGACTCACAGATCACCTCGGGGCGACTGCCGAAGCAGTCGCAGGGGCCGACTCGGGCGTTTTCAACGCGCTCGTCGGGATGAAGATGTAAAACGTTGTGCCGCTACCCGGCTGAGATTCCACTTCAATCTGCCCGCGATGGCGCTCGACAATATTGCGGCTGATCGCCGTTCCCAATCCCACCCCTTTGCCGCCTTCTTTTGTTGTGTAGAACGGCTCAAACAGGTGTTTCATCGCTTCGGGTGGAATACCCATTCCGTCATCGCGGATCTGAATTGAGATCTGCTTGCTCTGCGGCAAAGAGCGAGTGCGGATCCAAAGATTGCCGCCGCGCGGCATGGCTTCGATCGCGTTCATGGTCAGCGCAAGAATGACCTGTTCGATTTGCGCGGCATCGCATTGCACCGCTGGCAGTTGCGGATCGAAATCCAGGTCCAACTGGATACTGCTGTTCTCGAGATGATGTTGCACCAGCTTCACACAGCGACTGACGATCTCATTCACGTCATGCCAATCGATGTTGAGCGGGGAAGTGCGCGAGAACGTAAGCAGATTCTTCACAAGGTCGCCGCAGCGCTTGCTCTCTGACTCGATCAATTGCAGGCAGTCATACATCTCTTTGCGGCGTTCCTGTTCGATCTCGACGCGGTCCAGCCAGCGCCGCAATAGTTTCGAGTACGTGAGAATGCCGGAGAGAGGGTTGTTAATCTCGTGTGCGACCACCGCGGCCATCTTGCCGAGCGAAGTCATCTTCTCGACATGGATCATCTGTTCGTGCGCGGTTCGCAGCTCCACGGTTTTCTCTTCCACCCTGTTTTCAAGCGTCTGCGCCCAGGCCGTAATCTCTTCGTTGGCCTTGTAGAGCTCGAGGCTCATGTGGTTGAAAGAGTCGGCAAGCTCACCAAGTTCATCTTGTGACGTGGTTTCGATTTGATATCCCAGTTGGCCTCGCCCAAGCCGCTTGGTGCCATTCATCAGCCGCGTGACTGGCCTCTCGATGAAGCGCCAGATGAACAGGGCAATCAAACCGCCCATCACCACTAGGGCTGCAATCAAGTAGCTCAACAGCTGCCAGCTGCTTTCACGCAGGTTGGCATCGGCTGCATCGAGAGAAACACTTGAATCCAGCACACCCAGCACCTTCTGATTCTCCGAGTGTGCATGGCAGGCAGCATTACTGCAGGAGGGCCGGTTTTCGATCGGTGTGATGGTACTCAGAATCCGGTGGCCATTCTCAGTGTGAATTCGGAATCGTCGTTGCCGGCTTAATTCGGATTTTGTACCACTTTCCAGGTGACAACCGGAGCACGCTTCGGTCTTTGGATCAATCTGGCGCCTGATTTCGCGTGCATCGGTGGAATAGTTCACTATGCCGTTGGCGTCGATCACCCGCACCTTTACGATGCCCGGCTGTTTTCCGACGGCCACAATGAGCTGGTGGAGCCCTTCTCGATCATTGTTCAGCATGGAGTACTGTGCGCTTCGCTTCAACGTGTCGTTCAGGCGTTCAGCAGCCGCCAGCGTATTGTTCTCCAGGTGACGGCGGTGCAGGCGCAGCGTCGCGAAGCCGAGGAATACAAATATCACCACCATCGCCGATAACATGATCAGCGATAACTTGGTCCCAAGGCTGTGCGACAGGCGAGTCCATCTCCCATGGAAGGAGACGGGCTTCGCCTGCCGCTCGGGTTGTTTATCAGTCGTTGGCATGGCTCATCGCCGTCGCCTTCGCAAACACCGGAGGCGTTGGCAGTGCTTCAGACTTAGGTGGTTCGTGTTCCGGGAAGATGGGCAGGTACTTCACAGCCATCGCAAACAGGAAGAAGCCGGCCGCGATAATCGTCGCGGTGATGGCAAATTCCGTCCACTTCGGGATGTAGTGCAGACCAGCCGCCGTTTCCATTCCGGTCAGACTGACGTTCAGGCGGTTCGTGATGAAACCAAGCACCACCATCACGGCAACCAGGTAAAGCCCTCCCGCAGTCGTACGGACCTTCTTCTGCGTGAAGAACACCAGCGGCAGGATCACCGACAGCAGCGCTTCCACCCAGAAGAGGTACATCTCGTAGCCCGGTTTGAACATGGCTCCGACCATCCCGCGGTGATACAGGTCTTCCAGCCGAAGTACCCCGTATACCGACAGCGCGATCATCAGCACCCGGCCCAACTCTTTCAGGATCGGCAGTTCCAACTCGCGTCCGAAGTGCTTCGATGACATCGTCGATTCGAAAATCGTCATCGCCAATCCGACGCAGATCGCGGAGATGAAAAAGAACACCGGCAGGAGCGGGCTATACCAGAACCCATGCAGTTTCGTCGGCATGATCAGGTAGAGGGTTCCCAGCGAAGACTGGTGCAGGGTCGAAAGGATCACGCCCAGGATCACGAGGGGAATCAATACCGCTCGAATGATCTTGATCGGCTTTTCCAATTTGAACCGCTCCAGCACGATGGGCGAGAACTCCAGCGCCAGCACCGTCGTGTACAGCATCACGCAGTACGCAACTTCGAACATCACCGAGTGCGGATTGCGCATGATCAACGGGTGCCAGATGTTGTAGGGCCGTCCAAGGTCGAACATCAGCGCGATACACACCAGGACGTAGCCCAGGAACGCAGTAAGGATCGTCGGGCGCACGATCGGCTTCCACCGCTTGATGTTGAGGATGTGAACGGCCGCCGTTAGTGTGAAGCCGCCCGCTGCGAGCATCACACCGCACAGCACGTCAAACCCAATCCATACGCCCCACGGGAACTGATCGCTCAGGTTCGTGGACGCTCCTAGTCCATGGAAGAAACGCACATACGTGGAATAAATGCCCAGAAGAATGGTGACGATGAAGATCACCCGCCAGAAAGTAAGTTTGAATTTCATTACTTATGCTCCTTTCCGGCGCCGGTCTTTCCTTCGGCAGCCGCGACTTCTTCTCGGCGATGGGTGATCCACCACACGCCACCCAGCATGATTCCGCCGAGCGGCACGAAATCGGGGATGCGGGAGAGCACCTTGTAGGTGCGCAGCGGCAGGCGATCTTCGGGAAGGTTCTGTGGGTATCCGAAATCACTGAATGCAACACTGGATAACAAGAGAACGGATGTGCCGCCGACTTCTTCGAGACCATAGATATGAGGAACGTAATTGCTGGGATTGTCGGCAATCCGCTTCTTGGCTTCAGCGATCAATTCATCGCGCTCGCCGAACTTCGTTGCTCCAGTCGGACACGCTTCTGAGCAGGCTGTTGGCCTGCCTGCCAGCACCCGTCCATTGTTGCCGCACATCGTGCATTTCTGGACCTTCGGGTTCAGCGCGCCCCACTCGTACTTAGGAACGCCGAATGGGCACGCTACCATGCAGTAACGGCACCCCATACAGCGGCTTGCTTCATAGATGACGGGGCCTTCTGGAGTCTTCCGCAACGCAGCCACGGGGCAAACCGAAGCGCAGGCGGGATCTTCACAGTTCATGCACAGGCGCCGCATGAACTTGTCATTCTTGCTTAGTACAACCGTGAACTTCTTTTCGGATTGCTGCGTCTCGGCGGCGATCTTGTCGTCGTAGGGCAGCTGATTCGCCTCTGCACAGGCGCTTTCGCATTGTTTACAGCCGATGCAGAGCGTGGCGTCGTAGAGGAGTGCCTTGCTCATAGAAATAGGGCTCCGGGAGAGAACCCCGTTTGCGGAGGGCGGGACGTTCGGGGCTATGAATGCGTTCTGTCGAGAACAGAAAGTTACAGGAGCCGCATCAGAATCCAGTCTCGGGCCGGCCGGTTAGGGTCGTCCGGCCCGAGTACTTCTCAAGCTGCCAGATCTTCTCTGGCCATCCACCGAATCTTAGTCCGGTGTTTATAACTGCGTTGCGACAGTTCCTGTAATGCCGTTCAAATCGGCGGTTCGAACACCGTCCGTTACTTCAAGCTCTTTACGTATTCCGCAACTGCCTTGGCCTGCTCGGCGGAAACGCCAGCGACTGCTTTGCTGTGGGGAGCTTTCTTGCCAGCCTCACCCTTCGTGAGCAGGTCGGCAATCTGCGCGTCGGTCAACTTCGTGCCCTTCAGCGCGGGGCCCATCTTGCCAGCGCCGTCAGCGCCGTGGCACATGGCACACTTTGCTTTGTACAGCGCGCCACCTTCTTCACCGGCCCACGACAGGCTCGGAACCATCACAAACAGAGCGACTGCAATCGCCAGCACCAGGATCGTAAGTTTCATGGTCTTCATTATTGCTACTCTCCTCCCGTTTTCCGGGGTATTAGGGCTGCCGCCGTCCATATAACGGTCCGGACTGGCAGTTATTTTCATAGCAAGTCTCATACTTTCAGTAGTTTTGCATCTGTGACTTAACTCACATATAGAAGTGATGCATTTTTAAGCAAAAAGTGAGTTCCAGCCCGTTGCAGTAGTAATACTTTTCATCCGTTGAGCTTTTCAGCAGCATTTCTAACTGGAAAGATGAATCTGTAAACACTTGACCAGCAGCCTTTTTCCGGCAATCTACCCACAGCAAGCTCAAAACGGGAACTTTCGATGATGCAGTCTCGTAATAGTCGGAGTGAGACGAACGCAGATTGCCCTTCTTTGGTTGACCTTTTCCATAGTGAGTTTTGCACAGACCGACGAGCACATATCTAAGCTCGAAACGAACTGCTCCCCGTCCTCGCCCAGGCTCCTGATCCTTGGCACATACCACATGGATAATCCCGGCCAGGACAAATTCAATGTCGATGCGGACGACGTCCTCGCCCCGAAGCGACAGAAGGAAATCGTCGACGTTCTCGATAAAGTTGCCGCTTATGGTCCAACCAAGATTGCCCTCGAGGCTGACTACAAAACGCAGGCGATGACGCGCGAGTATGCTGATTTTCTAAAAAGGAAGTACCAACTAGCACGCGACGAGCGCAACCAGATTGGCTTCGCCCTGGCCAAACGTCTTGGACACACCTCTATATACCCAGTCGACTTCCCAATGTGGATGGATGGACGCGTACCAGCCGAGATCGGAAGCCCCAAACCGAAGCCCTCATCGGTCTCTAAGGAAGAAGCTTCCAACTCGAAAGAAGAACCGCCGGCGATCTTTCAAGAATCGGAACGGCTAATGAAAACCTCCACGGTTCTGGAATACCTGCGATTCCTGAACAGCGACCGATACATCCAGTCCGACTCCGTGCTCTACATGTCGTTGCTCAAGCCCGCCCCCTACAGCGATTCCCTGTACGGCAACGCCGACCTTCTCACCAACTGGTATAAGCGCAATTTCCGTATCTTCACCAACATCAATCGAATTGCCGAGCCCAATGACCGCATCCTGCTGCTAATTGGAGCAGGCCACCAGAAAATATTGCGCGATCTGGCGGCTGAATCACCCGACATCTGCCTGCTCGATACAGAGGCGTATCTGCGATAACTTCGGCAGTTCCTGCCTCAACTACCTGACGTCACTCCGGCACAAGCAGGCGTTCGACTACTCAATTGACCGCTTGGAAGAGCTTCCGTACCTTTGGCAAGGGGTCAATCCTTTCTTCGGACATGGGCACTCAAGCAAATACCGTGAAACCTGATCAGGCACGGATAACCGATCATCACTTCCGAAAGCTGAAACTCGGCGGATTCGTAGCGGTACTTTACGCTTATTGCGCCGCAGGTCCATTCGGCTTCGAGGAGATGATTTCCACCTCCGGCCCTGGCATGTCTTTGTTGTTCCTGATGGTCGTGCCCTGGCTGTTCTCCCTGCCCATGTCGCTGGCTACATCGGAAATGGCCACCGCAATGCCGGTTCAGGGAGGGTTTTACCGGTGGACGCGGGCGGCATTCGGTGACTTTCTTGGCTACCAGTGTGGCTTCTGGAACTGGTCCGGCACCTTCCTGATGAATGCCGCGTATGCCGTCATCCTCGCGGACTACTGTGCGCAGTTGTTTCCCACGCTCGCATTCGGATTGCGCCACTGGCTTGTCGCCATTTTCTTTCTGCTCCTCGTGGCTGCCATAAACATCCTCGGCATCCGGACTGTTGGCGAGGTCAGTGCGATTCTTCTGCTCACGGTGCTTATTCCCGTCGCCATCTTTACCTTCATATGCTTCACGCACGCGCAGGTGAATCCATTCGTGCCGCTCACGCCACCGGGGAAGCCATGGCGAGATGTCTACGGAGTCGGGTTGGCGCTGGGGCTTTGGCTCTATTCGGGATACGAACAACTCTCGACGGTTATTGAAGAAGTGGAGCGCCCGGAGCGTAATTTCCCCCGCGGCCTTGCGCTGATGGTTCCTCTCGCGATGGTCACCTTCCTGCTACCGATCATGGGCGGTATCGCGGCCAGTGCCGACTGGCAAAATTGGACAACCGGCTACATCGTTACGGTCGCGCGCAGAGTCGGCGGGGAACCTATGGCAATCGCCATGTTTGGCGCTGCCATGATCTCTGTTCTTCTTGGGCTCCAAAGCACCCTCATGTCTGCCGCACGACTGCCATTCACAATGGCCGAGGACGGATACTTCCATCGGGGCCTCACCCAGTTGCACCGCCGCTTTCGCACACCCGTGCGTGGAATCCTGCTTTCCACCGCCTTGTGTGCTGGTCTCGCTCTTTTCAGCGTCCCGCAATTGATCGCCGTCTACATGTGGCTTCGTGTTGCAACGTCGGTGTTGACGCTGCTGTCGGTATGGCGCCTGCGACGTATCGCACCCGACATGCCTCGCGGCTTTCGAATCCCTGGCGGAAGACTAGGGTTGGCCCTGGTAGTGATTGTCCCGTTATCGCTGTTTGCGTGGGCGCTGATCAACGGAGATAAGGCCGCCCTCCTTTGGGGACCTGCCTATATGGCCGCTGGGCCTCTCTCATACCTAATACTCCGAAACACTAAGCTCAGCAGCCAGACGCAATAAAGAGAGGGCGGGAGCGCCCCGCCCGTGAATATCAGGAGATCACCATTTGGAACAGACCTACTTCGCGAACATAACGAGATACGCGTACCCGTAAACGACCCAGAACGCCAGGCTCACCAGCATCGATTTCCAATGGATTCGAAGCCGGCGAGCCATGCGCTGCGCCGGACTTGAACGTGCGCGCTTGTCCGGCAACCTCTGCAGTATCTCGATCCAAAATTGTGCGGTTGATTCGTAGCCGTAAATTTTGGGAATTGTTCGAGACGTCATGCTCCGCTCCAAGTGATCTATCGACCGAAACGTAGCACGGTTGAGGTACGAAAGTACCTGATCACGAGCGAAGTTTTTTGTCTTGGATTCCCGAAACGGCTGGCGTCCCAAAACGGAGCTGCCGACTACTCCGTCATCCCACAGGCCTGGCCAATCTCACGCCACAATTCGTTGCGCCCGGCCCCCGTTTTCGTTGAATAAGGAAGGATCTGTTCCACCCCGAACGACTGCTTCAAGGTGCGGACCGAATTACTCAGAACATTATTCGAGATACGATCCGCTTTCGTGCCTACGATCACGTGCGGCTTCTGGTTGAACTTCAACCACTCGATCAGTTGCTTATCTTTTTCCTGCGGAGGGATGTTCGTATCCACCAGTACGATGCACAGGGCGAGCGTCTGGCGCTGCTCCAGGTAGGGTTCAATGAATTTCGGCCATTCCGCCGAAATTTCCTTCGAAAGCTTCGCATAACCGTAGCCTGGAAGATCGGCGAAATAGAGCTCAGGACCGCCCTTCCCAGCCCGCCGGACGGCAAAAAAATTGATGCTCCGGGTCCTTCCCGGAGTTGAACTCGTCTTGGCCAGCTTCTCTCCCAAAAGAGAGTTGATCAGGCTCGACTTGCCCACGTTGGATCGTCCCAGGAACGCCACCTCTGGCGGCCCCAGCTTGGGGAAGTGAACAGTGTCCATTGCGGACAGCATGAATTGGGCGGAGACACGCATCGTAACCTTCTAGTTTCCAGCTTGCAGACGCACTTGGCAAGTCAGGCGATGTATTCGCGGATGTACTCGTCGGTACAATTCACCAGTTCATGTACCGTGCCATCGAAGATAATCTTGGCGTCCCTGAGAATCAGAAACGTCGAGGGTGCCTCAATCTTGCTACCCTCGGGGATGGGCACCATGTGCCCGGCTTTCTCGTCGAAGTAGTTCGATACCATCGTGAAGGTGTCGGGAAGCCGGTGAGTCGCCATCAGCGCGCTGGTGTGATACACGTCCCGCTGTTTCACCAAGAGTTCAATGATGGTCGTTGAGGTTACCGGATCTAATCCGGCCGTCGGAGAGTCATAAAGGATCACCTGCGGTTGCGTAATGATGGCCCGCGCTATGGCCACCCTTCGGCGCATTCCACCGGAGAGTTCCGAAGGAAACTGCTCGAACGTGGGTTCCAATTCAACGAACCGAAGCGCTTCGCGCACTCGGCGATCAATCTCATCCTGGGGTACGCCCTCTTCGATAAGACGGTATCCCACGTTCTCCCAGACTTTGAGCGAGTCAAACAGCGCGCTTTCCTGGAACACCATGCCCACTTGGCGTCGCAATTCGAATAAGTCGTCCTCCTTCATGGCATTCACATGTTGCCCCAGAAGAAAGATGTCGCCTTTGTCCGGTTTGATCAGCCCCAGTGCCAGCTTCAGGATGGTGCTCTTTCCTGATCCCAGGACGCCAAGCATCATCTTCGTCTCACCGCGGTTCAATTCGAACGAAATATCGTCGAGCACCACATTCCGATCGAAGGCAATGGACACGTGATCAAAGATCACGGTTTTTTCCACTGCAAGTTGATCGTTCGTGGGCGGAGCGGTCGACATCAGCCGACCCGCATAAAGACCATGAGGAGTTTGGTGAAGAAGAAGTCTATGACCACAATGAGCACGGAAGCTGCTACCACGGCCTGCGTGGTCGCGCGACCCACCCCTTGGGTTCCACCTTTAGCGGAGAGACCGTAATAACACCCGACGCTCGCGATGATAAATCCGAAGAGCAAAGGCTTTGTCAGGCCCATGAAGACGTCGGGAAACTCCAGCGACTGCCAGGCTTTCGACCAGTACTGGTTGCTATCGAGACCCAAGGCAAAACGGGCCACCACCCAACCACCCGCCAGTCCGACAAGGTCGCTCAGGATCGTCAGCACGAAAAGCATTGTCACTGCGGCAATCAGCCGAGGCGTAACCAACTTTTTCGTCGGATCGGTTCCAAGCGCCCGCATGGCGTCGATCTGCTCGGTCACCTTCATGGATCCCAATTCGCTCGCGATACCCGAGGAGTTTCTTCCCGCAACCATCAATCCCGTCAACACAGGACCCAGTTCGCGGACCATCGTCAGGCTGACGAGCTGGCCGGTAAGCGAAAGCGATCCAAAGCGTTGCAATGTATTGGAACTCTGCAGGGCGAGCACGGCCCCGATGGAGAATCCGGTCAGCGCGACCACGGGAAGTGACCCTACGCCGATTAGGTCAGCTTGCATCAGTGTGTCGGCCAGGTATCGTGGTTTCCGAAACAGGTTCGCAACCGCCTGCATGCACAGGACGGAGTACTCCTGAACTGCCAATACACTGTCTTTAGCGATGTCAGTCGGAGACCGTAATTGCATGTCGGGCTTAGCCGGACTTCTTTGGATTGGCTACGCGGAACTATAACAGAAGCTCAAATGAAGCGCCTATACCGATTACCGATCTTCTAGCTTGCGGCGCTTTGACGATAAAGAGCCTTCTCGGCTTCTTCGACCGTATCGTACATCTTCAGTAGCTGCCCAACTCTCGTGACCGTGAGGATCCGTTGCGCCATGCCATGAACGCCGGCCAGCGCCAGTTTCTTGCCGGATTTCTCGCGCGTCACATAGGCGTTCACGAGGAAACCAATTGCCGCGGAATCTATGTAGGAAAGATCGCTCACGTCGAGTACAAGCGTCGGCTCCGGATGAGAGTCCCAAATTTCCTGGAAGGCCACCAGGTGCTCTAGTACCAGCGGTCCCGAAACAGAAAGGATGGCGCACCCCGGGTGGATACCATTTCGAATCGTTACCGAGAACTCATTGTTGGCCATGCGCACCCCTAATGTAGACAGCAACGGCGCCTGATGCAACGCTAAGGTGAATAAAGCTGGGAGTAACGAGCAGGCTATTCGCGTGCCCGCTTTTTAATTTCGATGTTAAGGCGTTTGATCTTCTGGTTAAGTGTCGAAAGTGGTATTCGGAACCGCTCCGCCGCGTCTGTCTGATTCCATGCGCATTTTTCCAGCATGTCGACAATCAGGCGACGTTCGCATTCTTCTACCAATTCGAACAGCGACGCGTCGGGACGGTGATCAAGCAGTTGCAATCCGGCGGAGCGGCCAACGATATTGTCGGGAAGCAAATCAACGCCGATGTTGCTTGTTGAACTGAGCACAACTGCGCGCTCCATCACGTTTTCCAGTTCCCGAACGTTGCCGGGCCAGGTGTAATCCAGCAGGCTGCGCAGCGCTTCCGGTGAAATTTGCCGGGGCCCGCGCTCGTTCTCAGCAGCGAACTTATGCAGAAAGTGTTCCACGAGCAGCGGAATATCTTCCTTGCGGCTACGCAATGCTGGGAGGTCGATCGTAATCACGTTCAACCGGTAATAGAGGTCCTCGCGGAACTTGCCTTCCTTTACCAGTTGCTTGAGGTCGACGTTGGTGGCGGCAATGATCCTTACGTCCACCTGGATTTCCTGCACCCCGCCCAGGTGCATGAACTTTCTGTCCTGGAGCACGCGCAATATCTTCGCCTGCGTCTCCACGCCCATGGTGCCGATTTCATCCAGAAACAATGTGCCACGGTCGGCAATCTCGAACAGGCCCTTCTTGGAAGCGATCGCACTCGTGAACGCGCCCTTCACGTGACCAAATAGCGTGGACTCGAGCAGGTCTGTCGGCATCGCGCCGGTATTGACCGGAACAAACGGGCGGTCTTTGCGCGGCGAATTCATGTGAATCGCCTTCGCAATCAGTTCCTTGCCCGTGCCGCTTTCGCCCTGCAACAGCACCGTTGAGCGGCTGGGCGCCACTTGCGCCACCAGATCAAAAATCTTCAGCATCGGCTCGCTCTTGCCGATGATGTTCTCGAAGTTGTAGCGCTGCTTCAGGGCGCGCTTCAGTTGGACGTTTTCTTCTTCCGCCCTGCGTCGTGCGATGGCCGCACGGATATCCGCCAGCAGCTTTTCGTTGTCCCAGGGCTTTTGAACGAAGTTCGCCGCTCCGCCCTGCATCGCCAGCACGGCATTTTCAACCGTGCCATAAGCCGTAATCAGAATGACAGCCAGCGACGGATCGCGATCGCGAATTTCGTGCAGGATCTCCAGTCCGTTGCGGTCGGGAAGGGCATAGTCCAGCAGAATCAAGTCGTACGGCTGCTCCGCAATCTTGTTCAAGCCCTCTTCGCCACTGCCGGCCGTTTGGACGGTGTAGTCTTCCATCTCCAGCAACGTCAGAAGTGATTCCCGGATTGCAGCCTCGTCGTCGATGATTAGAATCGTACCGGGTGAATTCGTATCGCTCATGTGGGGACGTCTAGAGATAACCGCGGCCTCAGACATTGACAGCCTTCCTCACCAGTGGAAACTCAAGGTAGAACGTCGTCCCCTCGCCAACACGGCTCTCCACCTGAATTTTCCCTGCGTGTTCCTGGATGATTCCGTAAGTAACTGACAATCCCAATCCTGTACCTTTTCTGCCTTCGCGCGCGCCGTTCTTCGTCGTGAAGAACGGGTCGTAGATCCGTTGGATATGTTCCTGCGCGATACCGCTGCCGGAATCCGATACTGTGACTTTTACGCCGTCGCCGTTCGCCGTTGCGACAGTGAGCGTGCCTCCACCAGGCATCGCATCTTTCGCGTTCAGGAACAAGTTTAGAAAGACTTGCTGCAATTTGCCTGCGTTGCCATTGATCGTGGGCAGCCCTTCCAGCAGTTGCTCATCCACTTTGACCCGCGCTGACTTGAATTGATGCTCCACGAGAGCGAGAGTTTCATGGATCACCTTGTTCAAGTCGACTTGGCTGAACTCGCTTCCGCTCGTACGCGAAAAATTCAGCAGGCTGTTCACAATCTCCGATGCACGGAACGTCTGGCGCGTGATCTTCTCCAGCAAAGACGCCTGCTTCTCGTTCCCGTTGAGTTGCTTCTGCAGCATCTGCGCGTACGAGGAGATTACCGCCAGCGGCGTATTCACTTCATGTGCCACACCCGCTGCCAACAGGCCGATCGAAGACATCTTCTCTGCCTGCGAAAGCTGCGATTCCAGTTCAATCCGTTCGGTGATGTCGTCCACGATGATCAAGCGCCCGATCACGTTGAACTGCTTCGTCACGAGCGGCGCTATGGCAATGTTCGTGATTCGCGCGTCTCCGGCCGGTGTCGTCAGCCGGAACTTGTACATGTTATGAATGCCCGGCGTCTGGCGTACGCGGTAAAACTCCGACGCAAACGTAGACGGGAACACTTCGCCGATGGGCCGGCCTAAAGCCTCTGCACGAGGAGTCGCGTACATCACTTCCATCTGCGAATTCCAAAACTCCACGCGATCCTCGAGATCCACGGCCAGTACGCCGACGCTGATCGACTCCACGATGTTTTCGTTGAAGTCCTTCAGTCGCTCGTACTCCACTACCTTCTGTTCCAGCGACGCATACAGTCGCGCGTTCTGGATTGCAATTCCGATGTAGCCAGCCAGCGTCTCCAACAGTTCCACATCTTCGCTGGAGAGGAAATCCCCATCAGAGGTCTTGCCCAATCCCATGACGGCGATCGTCCGCCCTTGTACCGTGCAGCGAATGAAATAGTTCAGATCCAACTTCGCGATCGTCGTCTGCGCGCCCGGGGTCTCTCTCACCACTTGGTGCGTGTTGTCGAAGAAAAGGTGTCCCGCCGATTCTTCCGGCCGCTGTACGGTCAGGAAACTCAAGTCCAGGTCGCTGGTGCCCGTCATGCCAAATGACTTCGCCAGGGTGAACGAGTTTTGATCATCAGACAGGAATATCGCCATGCGCGATACAAGCAGTGTTCGCGAAAGGCGGTCCACCACCGAACTCAGCATTCGATCGATATCGGTCTGGGCGCTCAGTTCACGTCCGAATTCAATCAGCGTGCGACGGTAGTCATAGCGCTTGCGGTAGAAGAACCGGTCGAGTTTCTCTTGGAACCAGTTCTTCATTGGATCGAACAGCAGCGCCGTCACTACCATGGCCGCGATCAGGCCGGCAGGTCCTGCACTTGGTACTTGCTTGTGAACGATTTCTGCCGCGATACCGATGGCCGCGAAATACACACCTGCGATGAATGCCGCCGCCAGCGTGTAGGCCATGCCTCGCTTGAAAATCAGGTCCACGTCCATCAGGCGATAACGGAAGATGGCGTATCCAAACGTCAGCGGCAGGAACACAAGGCACAACACCGAGAGCTTCATCATTGCTCCCGGCGTACTGCCATTTAGGTAGGGAATTACGTAGAACAGCGTGAACGGCAGCACAGCAAGCGTTGCGCCACGCGTCACCCATTTCATCTGCTGACGCAGGATCGGCGTCTCTGCCCTGTAATAGCTGTGCCACAGCACACCAACTGCGACAACGAAGTACGTCGCCAGGTATGAATACTCAACCCGGTCGAGAGTGAACCTCAGAACCTCGCTCGGTTCCAGCAGGGTGAGCACCACCACGTGCAAGCCCACCAGGATCGCGCCCGGCAAATAGATCAGCGGTGTCAGCCACCAGTTCTCGCGAACCGCCTTCTTAGGCTCCGGGAAGGTCAGCACAAAGTGCAGGAACAACGCAGGCTGCAACATGTGTGCTGCAACGTTCGACCACAGAATGATCCAGTCGAACAAGTTCAGCTTCCCTGTGTAGTGGAACGAATAAAAGACGAACGAGGTGAGGCAGAATATGTAAAAGTGCGTCGCCCGTGGAGCCGTCCAGCGCCTGAGCAGAACGTATAACCCAATTCCCAGATAAATCAGCGCAATCAGCCGCAGTCCCGAGTTCAGCGACTTATCGAACGGGACTAGAATCACCGCCACATTCAGCGGCACGTCTCCACGCTCTAGGGCGTAATTGGCTTTTGAATAGATCCCGGTCCGGTATAACTGCCTCGTCAGGCCGGCGATGTTGGTGATTTCGCTGTCATTAATTGCCGTAACGACGTCGCCCACCCGGATACCACCTCTGGCTCCGGGGCCATCGGCATCCACCCGTTGCGCCAGCAGGTGGCCGTTGTGTTCAATCCACCAGACACCGTCGTAGGGCGTTTCAAACTGGCGTTCCTTTTGGAAGTTGATCCAGGCGAAGGTTCCGGCGGCTGCCGTGATAAGGAACAGCACCAGCGCGAGAAACCGGACTTGAAAATCTTTTGTCATCGGCCGATGAGGACTGCCGGAGGAAGCCAGCCTTGCCGACCGAGGCTTCCGCTCTGTCTCTACTTGCAACCGGCTTGCCAGATCAGTCGTGGCCATGAATCTGCGTAAGTGTCTAAAAAAAAGGAGCTTACATAATTTTAACAGCTTTTCGGGACGCGAAATTCCGAAAATGGGATTTGAATCTTGATTTCCGTAAGCACCGAATACCTCAGGACTTAAGGCCTCCGTAATTCCGTAACTGCGTCTTTCGGCAAAGATTTCCTTCATCACTGAAATAACCAACAGTGAGCTCTGGGTAATACAATCAATGTCTTGAACCGCCAAACAGGAGCCATTGCTTGACGGAAGATTTGAATCTGGAAGAGTTGAAACGTCGCCTCAAGGAAGGCGATTATCTGGAGATCACAACCGGAGGCGGTGCCTACGAGGTCTGGGCCGAGCCATTGGCTAGTCCTCCCGCCGTTTACTTCGAAGGGGAGCAACACCCCATAGCCGAGTTGGACAATATCGCCCAACGCATCCTCGCCGACATGCATAGCGGCGAGATTCGCTGTCGCTGGGTGGAAGACGACTAACCTGAACTAGTATTTTCGGAGATTACGGAGCGCAAATTGGATACAGCTGTCATGGAAGTCAAAGAGCAGAGTTCCGCTACGTCGGATGTCATGGAACTGGAGAAGCAATACCTCCTCGGTACCTATGCCCGTTTTCCTGTCGTTCTCGAAAAGGGTAAGGGCGTTTTCGTTCAGGATGTAAACGGCAAGAAGTACCTGGACTTGGTTTCCGGGTTGGGCGTTAACGCTCTCGGCTATGCCCATCCGCGAATCGTGAAGGTCATTCGCGAGCAATCGGCCAAACTGGTACACGTCTCGAATCTCTACTACAACCAGTTTCAAGGCCCACTCGCAAAGAAACTCGTCGAACTCTCCGGTTTGCCGCGTGTCTTCTTCTCAAACACCGGTACGGAGGCCATCGACGGCGCCATTAAGTTCGCTCGCGCTTATGCCAGGAAGACTGGCCGCGAGGGCAAGTTCAAGCTTGTTGCGGCCACCAACTCCTTCCACGGACGAACCTACGGCGGCATGTCTCTAACGGCTACAGCCAAGTATCGTGACGATTTCAAGCCGCTGCTGGATGGCGTCACGTTCGTTCCGCTCAACGATATAGGCGCACTTCGCGAAGCCGTGACCGACGATACCTGTGCCGTTTTCCTCGAGACCGTACAAGGAGAAGGCGGCATCTTCGAATGCTCCGCGGATTACCTGCACACGGCCCGTCAACTCTGCACCCAGCACCACGCCGCACTCGTGCTCGATGAGATCCAGTGCGGACTCGGCCGTACCGGAGAGATGTTCGCGTTCAAACACCACGACATCGTCCCCGACATTCTGACGCTCGCCAAGCCGATCGCTGGCGGCCTGCCTCTCGGTGCGATCCTGGTAAACGACGAGATTGCCGCATCCATTGGTTCTGGTAAGCACGGCACCACGTTTGGTGGAGGGCCGCTCGCCTGCCGTGTCGCCCTCGAATACCTTGCCATTGTTGAAGAAACTAACCTGATCGAGCACGTTCGCAAGGTCGGCAGTTATTTCCACGGCGAGTTAACGAACCTTTTGGAGAAGTTCTCCATCGCCAAGGAGGTTCGCGGTCGTGGCCTCATGCTTGCCCTCGAACTCAACGTACCTTCACGTCCTTACGTGGACGCTGCGCTCGCTGAAGGCGTCCTCATGAACAGCACTCACGACACGACCATTCGGTTTTTGCCTCCCTTTATCGTGGAAGAAAAGCACATCGATAAAGCGCTGAAGGTCCTGAAGAAAGTTCTGAAGAAGAAGTTGAGCTGAGAACAGACAAAAAGGAGGGGAGTTCGAGAGAACTCCCCTTCACAGAAGCGACAGAGGCGATATCGAAAGATAAGAATCCTGAGATGCGCCTCATGGTTGCCAAGCCTCGGAAAAATCGTGAACTCTACCTCCGTCAGTCCGCCGCCCGTCGCGCACGCGGAGGAGTGTTGGGCGTCCCTGAACTCCCACAGAATGCGCTACTTACGGTCGGGCAGTGGCCAGCCTTTGCTCCTTGTTCACGGATTATTAGGTTATTCCTTCTCCTGGCGGTTCAATCTCGAAGAACTCGGCCGTATTCGGACCGTCATCGCTCCCGACCTTCTCGGAACCGGGTTCTCAGACCGGAGCTCGGAAATAGACTGCAGCGCACGTGCTTCTGCTGATCGCATGTTTCAACTCATGGATCAGCTCGGTATCGAGAGTACCGATCTGCTCGGCACCTCGCATGGAGGCGGTGTCGCCGTGATGATGGCGAACGTAGCGCCACAGCGGATTCGCAAGCTCATCCTCGTTGCGCCAGTGAATCCTTGGTCTCCACACGGCAAACTCATCACGAAAATCCTCGCAACTCGGTTCGCCCAGTTGACGTTTCCCAGAGTCGCCACGGCTTTCCAGGCAACGTCCCGATTCTGGCTGGCCCGTCTATATGGTGATCCGGCGCGCATTTCCCCGGGAACTCTCGAAGGCTATACGGCGCCCATCGCGCTTCCCGGTACATGGCAGTATGGTCTGAACGTGATCGCTTGCTGGCACGATGACCTGCGCGAACTCGAGCATGCGTATGCTCACATCAGCCAGCCGACCCTACTGCTCTGGGGAGAAAAAGACGCAGCCGTCTATGCTTCCTCTGCTGCCGAAGTAAAAAAACGTATTCCCCACGCCGAGCTTCAAGTCTTGCCTGGCGTTGGCCATTTGCCGTATGAGGAAACCCCACAACTCTTCAATCAATCTGTGATCGATTTCTTGCGCTGATTGCGCTCCACAAAAATTAGGCCGGCCCGAAAGGGACCGGCCTGCAGTTTGCATAACGTACTACTACCTTAGCTTCACAACCGTGTTCTGCGTCTTTCCATCGTCAAAGCCAAGCAGGATGCTGTAGCAACCCGGTGCGACACCCTTGGTCTGCCAATTGAAGTGGAACAGTCCAGTGGTGGAGTCATACATCAAGCTGGAAGCTCCCGGCGTACCCGGATCGAACGGCTCGCCATCCGCCACTCCCGCGCAGTCGCCGTTGTAAGCAATTTGCAGGGACGTAATCGAAGACAGATTGCCTCCGTTTCCGCCTTGTCCGTTCTTAAGCATCCACTTTAGCGGTAGCGTGCTGCCTGCCTTGTAAGGACCGATTCCGTTGACCGGAGCCAGGAATCCGCTCCACGCATACGACACCGTGTAGCTGACGCTCACAGGTGCAGCTAGGTTCCCAGCCGCATCCTGTGCGCCGCTGCACGTCGCCGTGAAGGTACCCACGCCGTTCGCGGTGCCGCCGGTAATGCTCAGCGTTGCATATGTGCTGATGGCCGACACCGTATCGGTAGTGCTGCAGCCTGCGGCAGGTACCGATCCCAGTGTGTAATCCGCGCCATCGGTAACGCCAGTCACAGTGACGACTGGAGGAGTTGTGTCAACAACGCTGACCTTGAACTCGCCAGTCGTGGAGTTGTGACGGGCATCTTCGGTTGTGCATGAAACAGTGTTGACGCCCAGCGGGAACGTGCTGCCCGAAGCCGGATTGCACAGCACCGAGGTAGCACCATCATTGCTGTCCAGAGCCGAAACCGTGTACGTCACTACCGCGCCGGACGGACTCGTCGCTTCCACCGTGAAATCAGCAGGTAGCGTCAGAACCGGAGGCGTCTTGTCGACCGGCAGGTTGAAGTAAGCGACTGGCATATCGTGATCCGACAGTCTCTCCGGACGATTTGCGTCACTTCTATATACCTCCGGGAAGTCAGCGTCGTTGCGTGCGATTGCAAATCGCGACAACTTCGGCATCATCCCCTGGTTTACCAGGATGTGGTCCAGCGTCTGGGCCGACCCGAAATTGATATAGGAGTACTGCTGTTCTGCCGGAAGCAGTGTCAGCAGATCTGTCAGGTCTGGGTCGACCAGGTCAGGGCTTGCCAGCAACACGTTTTCAGGCGCGGTTGGCGTCCCTTTGATCGTCCCCATCATGTCCACGTAGCCGTCGTTCACGTCAAACGCGTTGTAGTCACCAACGCTGACAATATTCGCCGTCGGGTCGCCGGTCTGGAAGCCCTGGATCAGGTTTGCCAGTTCTTCCGCCTGCGCTCTCCGCTTCGCGCGGATGCGAAGACCATCGCTGCCATCGATCCCGGTCAGCGAACGCAGGTGATTGACGATCACGATGAACTTCGTCGTTTCCTTTTCGTTCGTCACACTTGCGTCCAGCACCAGCGGCGGCCGGTCATTCAACATCGCTTGCTGCCCGTCCGTCGGGTCCGTGTAGGTGCTGTCCTTGTTGTACTGAACAACGCTGTTCACCTGCACGCGCGATGTCTTCACCAGGAAGCCAACATCGATGCCGCCCGGATCGTTGCCCTCAGCCAGGAATCCTTGGTACTGCGGATCCTGCGCACCACCAGCGACGGCGTCGGAATTAATCTGCGCCGCCAGCGTCTGGATCGTGCTGAGGTTCTCCATCTCTTCCACGCCAATAATGTCTGGCATGTTCATGACGTTCCGAATCGCGAGCGATGCTTTCTTCAAACGGTTCGCATATGCGGTCGGCGTCAGTACTGCATCGCCACCCGCATCGTTCGTCGAGTCGTAAAACCGCTCCATGTTGAAGTTCGCGACGGTGAATTCCTTGCTCAGGTCCGGTGTCGGCACCGGGATTGCATCGCTACCCGGGGCAAGGATCGTCGGAGCCGTATCCGTCAGGATCGTGTACGCATGTTGGCCGAAGTCGAGCGGACCGGTCAGGTCGCCGACTACCGCCCCCGTGGCCACGTCAATCGCGGTCGAACTCGATTGACCTCTGCTGTCCACGCGAATGCGTTGTGGTTCACTGTTCCATGTTGGAATGCAGCACGGCGGATTCGGGACCGGAGCAGGCTGCTCAATGCCGGCTCCGCGGAATGGCCGCGGCAATCCCGGCAGCGTTCCGAAGAACACGCCGTTGGTCGTAGCCGTCGCGTTCGCCTCGCTCTTGAACCCGCCCGTCGGTGCCACCACGTTCAGCGTGTCCACGTGCACCCGCATGCCTTCGTATTTCTCGAGCTGATCGAAAGCGCCATCCGGGTTGATATCTGCCGCCGTGATCACAACCGGGTTTGGCAATGGATTGCCGCTCGAAATCTTCGCGACAATCGGGCTACCCGACAACTCCGTCTGTGGTGCGGCAGCTGGATCGCTGGAACTTGCGAACTCCTGCACATTACCCTGTACGTTCACCAGGTCGCCTTTTGCAACTGTCGGAGCCGATGACGTAAATACCAGCAACCCGTCCGATGTCGTCGGATCGCCATCCCCATCGAGATCTTGCAGGAAGAAGCCATTGCTCTTCACCGCCGTAACCACGCCGGTGGTCTTCACCGCCTGACCTTCATACGGAGAGCGTGTGCCGCTCCCTTGGATCTGCATGATCGTCAGTTGCTGCGCATTGACCGACAGGTTGATGTTCGCCGTCGCCGTATGTCCCTGTCCGTCTACAGCGCTGGCCACGATCGTTTTCGGACCTGATGCCACTCCGCCTGGCAACGTGTAATTCAACGTAAAGTTCAGATCGGCCGCGATCGCGTCCCCGTGAGTTCCGTCGTCATACAGCGGCGCATTGTCGGCTCCGCCGATGGATGTCAGGTTCGCCGTTACGCTCACGCCGGTTGTTGAACTGGGCGTCACCGCCACCACGAACACAACCGTACCGCCCTGGTCGACGGAGGTAGGGTTCACCGTTCCGGCCGCTGTAATTCCTTGCTCTTGCCCGATGCACGCCGAAGCCATGTTCTGCGGATTAGGCGTGCCGCTGGTACCGTCCAACAGAGTGTAGTCGCTGGCGTTGTTATCTGTGTCCTGGCCATTTCCGAGTGCGCCGCCCGGCTTGCGCTCGTAGCTGCGATTCGTATTGGTCGTCAGTCGAATTGAAAGAACGGTCCCTTCCTTGTAGGCCGATGTGGTGCTCAGCCCAACCTGGTCGATGATGACGCTCGACGCATTCAACAGTGCAATGCCGCCGTCGTCCGTCACGCCAGTTGCGTAGGACTGATCGCCCGTGACGCTTCCGCTATATCCGCTCGAAGCTGTATTCGTCGCCAGGAAGTGGCAACCGGGATTCAGTACCGTGCCGGCCGCGATGGTGACCCGTGTTCCGGTTGTTCCCGAGGAATTGGACCCGTTGATTTTCCAGCCGCCGATTGCGACCGGGGAAGAGGACAGATTATAAAGCTCAATGAACTCGTCGTTACCACCCTGGGGACCGCGCGTACGGAACTCGCTGATCACCACGGTATCAGATCCAGCAAACGCTGGCGTTACAAATAAGACGCAGATGTACAGCAGACACACCAGCGTCAGGAATGCGATAGAGGAAGAAGCAAATTTTCGGTGAGTCATAGACGCCCGAAGTATGCCAACCAGAGTTGCCGTCTGCAATGACTTCTCGATGAAAAAATGGTGAAAAATCCCATTTTTGATCTGCCGGTGGAAAACTACTTCCCTCAAAGCGCAAAAGTGTGCACCCGAACGGCATAAAGTTCCTGAATTGATATCCTGTTGACATGGATCCTATCCGCTTCACGCGCGAACTGATCGACATCGAATCCATCACGGGAAACGAAGCGCAAGTGGGCGACTTCATCGCAGAACGCCTCTCCCGCCTCGGCTACCAGGTGCAGAAAGGCCCGGTCGAGCGTCATCGTTTCAATGTGCTTGCATTGCCCCCGCATTCGCCCGTGCCGCCAGTCGTTTTTTCCACCCACATGGACACCGTTCCTCCCTTTATTCCTTCTTGGGAAGATGAACGTCGCGTCTATGGACGTGGTGCCTGCGACGCTAAAGGGATCATCGCCGCCCAGACCGCAGCCGCCATTCGATTGCGTGATGATGGTTTTGCAGCGGGCCTGCTGTTCGTCGTCGGAGAAGAGAAAGATAGTCTTGGCGCAAAAGTCGCCAACGAACACCCGATCGGCAGCAAGTTCCTCATCAACGGCGAGCCCACTGAAAACAAGGTCGCCACGGCATCCAAGGGCTCTCTGCGCGTCGAACTCATCGCCGAAGGCAGGATGGCCCACTCTGCTTACCCGGAACTCGGTGAATCCGCCATCGACAAACTCGTCGAAGCGATGCATCGTCTCCGCAAGATGCACCTGCCCAACAACCCTGAGATTGGCCCCTCAACCTTGAATATCGGAGTCATCGAAGGCGGACGTGCTCCCAACGTCATCTCCGATCACGCCCGCGCCCAGGCCCTCATCCGCCTCGTCGGACCCTCGGAAGATATCCGTCGCAACATCGTTGATGGTGTCCGCGACCTCGTTCGCGTCGAGTTCCCGTTGGAAATACCCTTTGTGAAACTCCGCACCTTCCCCAGTTTGCCCAGCATGGTGGCCGCTTTTACCACTGATATCCCGAAACTCAGCAATTGGGGAGAACCCGTGCTGATCGGTCCCGGTTCCATTCACGTCGCCCACACTGAAAACGAATACATTGAGAAAGAGCAGCTAATGCGCGCCGTTGACATCTATTACCAGATTGGGCGCGAACTCGCCGCTCAGGCCTAAGTTCATTCGGAAACAATCATTCATGACCACACAGACCCACGCTACCAACTCGCTCGCTCATGCCTCGTCTTCTTATCTCCGCTCTGCCATGCACCAGCCGATTCGCTGGTTCGAATGGGGCGCGGAAGCTTTCGAAACCGCAACGCGAGAGAACAAGCCGATTCTCCTCGACATCGGTGCAGTCTGGTGTCACTGGTGCCATGTCATGGACCGCGAGTCTTACGACGATCCCGGAGTCGCCCAGATCGTCAATGAAAACTACGTCGCGATTAAAGTAGATCGCGACGAACGCCCCGACATCGACAGCCGGTACCAGTCCGCCATCTCGGCGATGACCGGCCAGGGCGGATGGCCTCTAACCGCATTCCTCACGCCCGACGGCAAGCCCTTCTTCGGTGGAACCTACTTTCCGCCAGTTGATGGCTACGGACGGCCCAGCTTTAAGCGCGTGCTGCTCACCCTCGCCCAGGCTTTCAAAGAAAAGCGTGCCGATGTCGACGAGCAGGCCCAGACCGTCATGAACATGATTGCTCGCTCGGAAACGTTCGCCGGACGCGAGCAGGAACCTGTCTCGCCTCAGATCGTGGACCACATCGTTGGTTCCGCCCAGGGCATGTTCGATTCGCGCCACGGAGGCTTCGGTAGCGCTCCCAAATTCCCACACTCCTCCGCAATCGATCTGCTGTTGCATCGATACGCGCGGACTGGCGATCCGGATGTAAAAGAGATTTGCGTCAAGACGCTCGAGAAAATGGCTCGTGGCGGAATCTACGATCAGCTCGCCGGAGGCTTCCACCGGTACTCCGTCGACGAACGCTGGGTCGTTCCGCACTTCGAGAAGATGTCTTACGACAACTCCGAACTGCTGAAAAACTTCGTTCACGGCTACCAGGCAACCGGCAATCCGTTCTTCGCTGCTGTCGCCAAAGACATCATTCGCTGGATGGATGAATGGCTCAGCGACCGGGAGCGTGGCGGCTTCTATGCCTCGCAAGATGCCGACTACTCCATGGACGACGACGGCGACTATTTCACATGGACACTCGACGAAGCTCGCGCCGTCCTCACCGGCGACGAACTGAAGGTCGCCGCCGATTACTACGACATCGGCGAAGTCGGCGACATGCACCACAATCATCTGAAAAACGTGCTCTTTGTGAAGTCGTCGCTTGAAGAAATTGCCGTCCGCAATGGCATGCAAATCGACCGTGCCTCCAATCTGCTCGATTCGGCGAAGCAGAAGATGTACGCTGCGCGCCTGAAGCGCCCAACCCCTTACGTCGACAAAACCGTGTACGTCAACTGGAATGGCCTCTGCATCTCCGCTTACTTGCAAGCCGCCACCGTTCTCAGCCTTGATGCTGCCCGCCAATTCGCTCTCAAGTCGCTTGACCGCATCCTCGCGGAAGGCTGGAACCCGCAGACCGGACTCAGGCACGTGATCGCCTACTCCGATCCGAAGGCCGCCGATCGCAAATCCAGCGGCTTTCTCGACGACTACACATTCGTAGGACTCGCCTGCCTCGACGCCTACGAAGCAACGGGCAACATCCGTTACTTCGAGTCCGCTCGCGCTATTGCCGATCACCTCATCCGGAATTTTTACGATGAGCAGGCTGGCGGCTTCTTCGACGCTCCAAAATCATCCGCCGATGCAAAGCAACTGGGTGCTCTCACCGCCCAACGCAAGCCCTTCCAGGATTCGCCAACTCCCTCCGGCAATAGCTCAGCCGCCATCCTTCTACTGAAACTTCACGGATTCACCAATGATGTCTCTTACCGTGTCAGGGCCGAAAAGACCCTCGGTCTTTTTGCCGGACTGGCAGAACAGGTGGGCATCTTTGCCGGAACCTACGGCATTGCGTCCGTCTGGCTCATGCGTCCTCATACCCAGGTTGTCGTCATCGGCAACGACCAGGCCGCCCAGCATCTCTACGCGGCCGCAGTTGCTCCGTTCGCACTGAACAAGTCGCTAATCCGCGTCGTTGAGGTCCAACAGCTTCCACCCGCGCTTGCCGAAACTGTGCCGAACATCCCCGCAGTGCAGGAAGGGAAGTCTGTTGCCGTCGTGTGCTCCAACTTCACCTGCCTGCCTCCCATGAGTGGCCCAGACCAGCTTGCCAATACGTTGGCCGAGGTTTTATCGAGGTGAACCTGCCTGTGAGTTGTGCCAATTTCATGCATCGGCGCGGCACGTGCATCAATCAAATCCGTAGAGGTATAGAGGATCATGCCGACAGCACTACAGAACGACAAAACGTTTAAAAGCAGTATCGAAATCCCCCAACGATCCAGGATTATTGAGATCCTGAACGCACGCCTCGCCGATTCCACCGACCTTAAAACCCAGACGAAGTTTGCTCATTGGAACGTCAAGGGCCCGCAGTTTTTTCAGCTTCATGAGTTGTTCGACCAGGTCGCCCCGCACTTTGATGATTATGCCGACCTGCTCGCTGAGCGCGCTGTCCAGTTGGGCGGAGTAGCAAATGGCACTCTCCGTCAGGCCGCGGCTGCCTCTTCCATTTCCGAATACGATTTCGAAGCCATCACCGGAACCGAGCACGTGCGCGCACTGGTAAAGAATATTGCCAGGTTTGCAGCGCTCGTCCGCGAAGCCATCGACCAGACCGACGGCCTCGGCGACAAGGATACCGCCGACATATTCACCGAGATCTCGCGTCAGGTTGACAAGGACCTCTGGTTCCTCGAAGCTCACGTACAGGCATAACTCCGGCCGAAAGCAAAAAGCCCGCCATTTCCTCGGCGGGCTTTGTTAGTCAAACGGAAATCACTTCCTTACTAACAAGATGATCAGTGCAACTGTGACGATCAGGTTCCACAATGCCATGGCGGCAACCCACCTGTAGTAACGGTTATTCCTGTCGCTCAAGAACTGCATCGTCTGTGCTACCGCGGCAAACTTGTCCTTCGTCTGTTTGAAGTTCTCGTCGATGGTGTAGCGCATCTCCGTGAACTGCTGGTCAACCGCCAGCGCGCTTTTTTCGAGTTCCACAACACGTGCCTCCAGTGTTGCTGCGCCGGAGTTCTGCCGCCAGGTCGCAATACTGTGCTTGCCCAACTCAACTAACGCCGGCATCAGGAACTTAAGGTACGCACCCATGAGACCTCCAGGTTTGTCTGAGGGAAGAGTGAAAGAGGAAACATCAGTAGACTTCGTTCATCAGTTCGACCACATGTGCCACACGGCTCTTCATCCCGCGCTGCTCCACACCCGCGCGTAGCTGTAGCATACAGCCCACGTTTGCCGTAGCAATTACGTCCGCATCCACGCTCTGTACATCGTCCATCTTCGCAGCCAACAGTTTCATCGAAAGCGAATTCTGCACCACGTTGTACACGCCGGCGCTTCCGCAGCAGATATCGGAGTTCGGCATTTCCACCACTTCTGCTCCGATTGCCTTCAGCAATTGCCTCGGTGCCGTGCGGATCTTCTGCGCGTGTGCGAGGTGGCAGGGGTCCTGGTACGTCACTCGCTTGCCGAGAGGCCTCAATGGCTTACGCGGTCCAATCTCAGCCAGGTATTCATTGATGTCGCGCATCTTCGCCACGAACTGCTTCGCCTTCTCCGCATATTCCGGATCGTCCTTCAACAGTTCGTCGTATTCCTTCAGTGTGCCGCCGCATCCCGCCGCGTTCGTCACGATTGCATCGATGCTGTCATCCAGGCATGCATCGATATTTTTCCGCGCCAGTGCCCGCGCATCATCGAGTCTTCCTGCGTGCGCATGCAACGCTCCACAGCAACTCTGTTTTTCCGGCAGCACCACCGAAACGCCGTTCTTGCACAGAACGCGTACCGTCGCCCGGTTCAACTCGGCGAACGAAACGCTGGCGATGCATCCGGCCAGCAACGCTACATGTCCGCGATTTTCACCTTCCGCCGGAAACACCATCCCGAATTCATTGAACGAGAAGTCGTCATCCACTCGCGGCGCGAGCGACTCCAGCTTCTTCAGTCCCAACAGAGACAGCACTCCGCTCGTTCGCACCAGCTTCTGCAATCCTGAACGCTGGTAGAACCGCAACAGCTTCGCGCCGCGGATAAGGACATCGTTCCGCTGCAGCACCGTCCCGTAGAAATAATTCCGAATCTTCCGTTCAAGCCACGGACGCTTGTAATTTGCTTCAATTTCCGTTCGAGCGCGTTCAACGATGTGGCCATACGAAACGCCCGACGGACACGCCGTCTGGCACCCCAGGCATCCGAGACACCGGTCAATGTGCTCGACGAAAGAATCCTGTATCGGCAGCCGGCCTTCATCCACTTGCAGGATCTGGTAAATGCGTCCGCGCGGAGAATCAGCCTCTAATCCGAGCACGCGATAGGTCGGGCACTGCTGCAAACACAATCCGCAGTGGATACACTTCGAGTACAGCTCCCATGTGGGGCGATCGTTTGTCGTGAAATTCGAGTGCTTGGGAATTTCTGTCTCGGTCGTCGTAGGCGCGGTACTCAGAGTAGGAACCTCCCGCGATTCAGATTGTCCTTCGGACTAAGCGCGCGCTTGGCCGCCATCATCGCATCCATGTTATTGGGACTCGTGCCCCACACGCTAATCTCAGGTTTCAGCGATACCGGGCAGCGCATCACCACCGTCGACGCATCTCGTGGCAAGCTCTTGCGGAGTTCGCGAATGCACCCGACGTAGTTCTCGGCCATGCCGCCATTCAATGCCATCAGCAGAAAACCCACTCCGATGCGTCCCCAGGCCTGTAACTCGAGATGGTTCTCACCTGCCAGGCGCTCCATGGTTCCGATTACCTCTCCACCGCTGTTCGGCGGAACCGAAACTGCAACCTTGACCGGCGACTCGTTCCCCAGCTTTTCCACGCGGTCCCAGAACGTGTGCTCCGGCGACCCGTCAAATGCCGCCGTTACCGCCGACCCGAGCTCCGACCCATACCTCGCGAGTACGCGATCGCTTCCCCCTGCGCGTACCGCAATCGTCCATGTGCCACCAACAGATGCTTTAGGCGACAGCAATTCCAGGCATATGGGTGACAAAGGAGACGCCATCACAAAATCCCGAAACTCGATGGCTTCATTCAGCGATGCGAACTCGCATACGAACGTTCTGGTCGCAACCGGGTGAGGGAAGAGCTTGAAACTCGCCGACGTGATCACCGCCAGTGTCCCGTAGCTGCCGATCATCAACTTCATCAGGTCAAAGCCGGCGACATTCTTCACCACGCGCCCGCCGCCCTTCGCCGCCTTGCCTTCCGCCGTAACGAACCTCACCCCAAGGCAGAAGTCGCGCAGTCCTCCGAAGAAGTGCCGATGTGGTCCGCTCGCCGCAACCGCCATGGCGCCGCCAATCGTCACTCGATCCGCGTTTGCAATGTCGATGGGGAACACTTGTCCTTGATCGCGGACCAGGCTCTGCAACTCGCTGATCGTAACCCCGGCGCCCACGCCGATCGTCAGGTCGCCCGGATCGTAATGCTCAATCCCTGTCAGCCTCTCCGTTCGCAGCAGTAGGTCAACGGCCGTCGGGATGTTTCCAATCTCCTGGTGAACGAATCCGCCGGCCGGCACCACGTTCAAGTCGTGCTCGTACGCATACCGCAACACCGCCGCGACTTCTTCCACCGATCCCGGCGTCACAGCAATTGCTGGCGTTACTCCGTCGATCGTCAGGTCCTTCAGCTTCTGCGGCGCTTCCACCACGTATTGTTCGCCGACAATCGACGACAATTCGTTCATTCGCACTGATGTGGCCATCGTGCTCATCCGGCCACCTCCGCCACCACTTCCGGAGGACGTACGGTCGATACCACTCCCTCGCGGCAGCCACGTGTCATCGGAAACACCTTCTGCGGATTCATCGTTCCTTCCGGGTTGAAGGCGTCATGTAGCCGCTTCATCACATCAAGATCGTCTTCCGTGAACAGCAGCGACATCAGCGCCTGCTTCTCCATCCCGACGCCATGTTCACCCGTGATCGTTCCGCCCATCTTGATGCACTGCGCACAGATGTCGAATCCTGCCTGGTGCGTCCGTTCTACCTGTGCCGGGTCTCGCAGGTCGAACATGATCGCCGGATGCAGGTTTCCATCTCCCGCATGAAAGATGTTGCCGATCCGCTGGTTGTACTTCTTGCTGATCCCTTCGATGAATCGCAGGATCTCCGGAATCTTTGTCCTCGGCACCACCACGTCCTGCGAGTAGTATGCCGGCGTAATCCGCCCCAGCGACGCGAACGCCGTCTTGCGTCCCTTCCACAACAGCGCGCGCTCCGCATCATCTTTTGCCCGACGAACATCCCGGGCTTGATGTCGCTCACAAACTGCCTTCACCGACTCGGCCTGTTCTTCGACGGCCTCTCGCAATCCCTCCAACTCGATCAGCAACACCGCACCCGAATCTCTAGGGAATCCTGCATGAGTCGCATCTTCCACCGCGCGCAACGTCACGCCATCCAGCATCTCCAGGGCCGCCGGAGTGATTCCCGCTGACGTAATGGCCGTCACCGTGTTCGCAGCGTCGTCAACCGTGTTGTAGATCGCCAGCAGCGTCGCCACCGACTCCGCCACGCGCGTCAACCGTACCGTAATTTTTGTAACGATTCCGATGAGTCCTTCTGACCCCGTGAAAAATCCTGTCAGGTCGAATCCCACCGAATCTGCGGCCTTGCCGCCGAACTCCACCACTTCGCCGGAAGGCAACACCACTTCCAGCCCGGTTATGTGATTGACGGTTACGCCCTGAGCGAGGGTGTGCGGACCACCCGAGTTCTCCGCCACATTTCCGCCGATCGTCGACGCCCTCTGGCTCGAAGGATCCGGTGCGAAGTACAAACCATTCTTTGCGACCCGCGCCGAAAGCTCCGTGTTCACCACGCCGGGCTGTACCACCGCACGCCGGTTCGGCACGTCCACTTCGAGGATGCGCCCCATCCGCGAGAACGTCACCACGATTCCGCCCTGCCGCGGCACCGATCCGCCGCTCAGGCCTGTTCCCGCTCCGCGTGGAACAATCGGAATCTTGTACTTGTTCGCCGTCTTGACGATGGCGACCACATGCTCGGTTGATTGGGGAAGCACCACCAGGTCAGGCGTGCCTTTTGCCAGGGAAGCGTCGTACTCATAGACCATCAGGTCTTCCGGACGATCGAGTACAGACTCTTTGCCCAGTAGTTTCTTAAGTTCTTTGCTGGCAGCGCGAATCGACATGGACCTTGTCCCCGATTCTACACCTCTGAATCGCGCAATTCCGGATGCTTTCGCTGCAAATTACTACTCTGACTGATCAGGAAAACGATGAGTATCGCCATCAGCGGCTCGATCGGTGCCCGGTAACGCGGATGCGGGAACACAAAGTAGTACACAACCGGATAAATCAGCATCGCAGCGCCATACACGAACCAGGCTCGCCGCCGTTGTTTCCACATCAGAATCAGGCCCATGAAGCCCAGGATTGATGTCGTGAAGAAAAACACATTTCGCGCATCCATGAACCATCCGGTCCACGGCGCGTTCGTCCAGAAGTAAGTCATCCGCGCCGCCGTCGCATGCGCAAACGCTCCGGGATTCGCCTTAATCCATGCCATTGCCTCGCGTTTGCGTTCTTTCACATAAGCGAGTTCGCCCATCTCTTTATAGCGCTGGAATTCGATCTTGTTCTGCGTCGGATGCACGTACCACATCCACAAGCCCATCGCACCCGGCCCGTTTCCAAATCGAAGTTCCGCTCCCAGGTTAGTCCGCAGGAAGACCGGTTCGCCGAACACGCGATGGTTCCTCACCAGCCACGGCGTAATCATCGCGAAGAACAGCACTCCCGAAATCACCGCTGGCACGAACCACGCCTTCTTTTGCCGATGCAACTGATAAACCACCCACAGTCCGAAACACGGCACCAGCGACAGCACCGAAGAATTCGTCAGCGCCAATACACCCCACAGCGCTCCCCACAACGCCCACTCGCGTTTCCGGCGTCCCTCCGCCAATCGCATTGTGATGAGCGCCAGCACTGTCACGAGAAACGTCGTGATCGCCGTCTCCCATACCCACTTCACGGCCCAATAGCCGGCGTAGGGAAATACACCCCATGTCCACGCCGACCATTTCGCAATCTTCAGATTGAAGCTTCGTAGCGCCAGGAAGAATACCGGCAGCACCGTCAGCGCCGAGAACGCGCTGTTAATTGTCAGCAGGATGATCGCCGACAGCGGTGTATAAACCCCAAAGACCTTAAACACGCCGGCAATCAGAAACGGATATGCTGGAGGTTCCCACGCCGTCGTCCCCGTCGGATCTTGGAACGGACTCGAATACCCCTTGCCCTCCGCCAGCGACTGCGCAATCCGCCCCATCTCCCAGCCAATCCCGAACGTCCCATCTGTCGCCTTCGGGCGATACGTATGCGCGGCCAGCATGAAGCCCACCCGCAGCAGAAAGCCGATCAGCACAATCCACATCAACTTCCTGCGCCAGGAGGCATCAAGCGTAAACAGACTTTTTGGTTGGGTTGCTACGGCGGTATTCAAGATTCAGAAAGTCTACCAGCTACTTTGTCGCTGGGCACAGGCAGGATTTGAGGAAGGATTAGTTGCAATCATCTACTTCACTAATACCGGGCCTTGGGCGGGCCAAAAAGGGTTACGCTCCGAAACAGAAATCTTCTTTGCATTGTCCTCACTCACACCCCACCCGTAACTTGTGCGTTCCATCCCGCTCTGTCCAGAATAGGCAACCAGTTACAACTTAGTTAACTCAGATATTGCTAGTTCCTCCACCTTCGCCTTTTGGGGACCCTATCAATGTCTTTGCCTTCCACACCACTCCGTTTCCTGTCGCTCACTGCTCTTTTAATCGCCTTCTGTTTCATGGCGGCAGCCTCTGCCCAAACCTTCGCTCCAGCAGTCCCGTACGCTGCCAATGCTGGCAATAAGCTCGTACGCGCCGACTTCAACAACGACGGTCATCAAGACCTCTTAACCGTATCCGGCTCTCAGGGCACCATCCTGTTCGGCGACGGAACCGGTGTCTTCTCGCGGCGTGACTTCGACCCGGGAGTTACTCTTACACAGCTCTTCGCCGTCGACGCCAACGGCGATGGCAAAGTCGATATCATCGGTGTTAGCGGCACTAGCTCCGCTCCCCAGATCGCCGTCCTTCTCGGAAATGGAGATGGCACCTTCCAGCCCGCTCGCCTCATCGACGCCGGAACCAAGTCCATTTCTATCGCCGTCGCCGATTTCAACCGTGACGGCAAGATCGATATTGCTGCCGGTTCCATCACTGGCGATCCCCAGCAGACTCCTCCTCCGAATACCGTTTCTGTTTACTATGGCGACGGAACCGGCAACTTCGCTCTAGGCCTGACCATGAACAATGTCGGCATCCCGAAGCCGTTTCCTGAAAGCTATTGCACCGGATACCAGCTTACCCAGATCAGCGCCACCGACCTCAACGGCGATGGTTGGCCCGACATCGCCTTCATCGCTGGCGGCGCCGGCTGCGACGTCGAGCTCGGCGACATCTACGGCCTCTATAACAACGGCAACGGCACCTTCACCGGCAAAGACATTACGGGACTTTCCGTACCGCGCGAACTCGGAACTGGTGATTACGATCAGAACGGCGCGCATGACCTCGCCGTCCCATATTCCGGCTGCCACACTCCTTGCCAGGGCTTGAACCTATACCTGAACCCGGCCCCCTCGCCTACTTCCACACTATCCGTCCCGCTTCCCACGGCAATCGGCTACGCGGAATCGTCATCGTATAACTCTCCTGTCATCGCAGACTTCAACAATGACGGGCGAAACGACGTCGTTTACGGCCTGTACGCCTACGCTTACGGAGGTAGTTATAACGGCGACACATATGGCGTCGCTTTTGCTACTCAGAACGCCGATGGAACTCTGGCGCCTGGAGCATTTCTCCAAACTCAGGGAGGTGCCCCGTCGTCGATTGTCGTCGGCGACTTCAATGAGGATGGCAAACTCGATGTCGCGGGCACTCTCGGCGGCCAGGTTTTCGTCTGGCTGAACACCACCGCCGACGCGCAGGCTTGCGCTCCCGGTGGCGACCGCACCATTCACGTCTGCTCACCGGGTACAACGTCATCCACCGACGATGTCCGCTTCCTGGCCACGCCGCGCTCCAACCAGCCGATCTCCGGCATGAAGGTTTATGTCGATAATGTCGGGTACTTCGCCACCGACCAGGATCGCCTCAGTGCGCGCCTGAAGCTCTCCGCCGGCTCCCACAACATTGTCGTCAAGGCCTGGGACACCCAGGGGCCGTTCAGTACCTCATTCACCCTCAACGTGACCGGTACCAGCGGGGGCTCGTGTCCTGCCGGAGCCGACCGTACTGTGAACCTCTGCTCGCCGCAGAATGGCGCCACCCTCACCAGCCCCGTTAAGGTTCTCGCGACTGCGCGTTCCGATCAGGGCTTAAGTGATCTTCAGCTCTACATCGACTACAAGCTGGTGATGAGGACTGGCCCCGGGGTCAGCACCATCGACCAGGACGTAATCTTCACCTCCGGCACTCATTTCGTCGAAGTAAAGGGCTGGGACAAAACTGGCGCCTTCAGCAGCAGCGCGAGTTTCACCGTTTCCGGCGGCAGCAGTGGAGGTTGCACCGCGACTGCCGACCGCACCGTAAACATCTGTCAACCGGCCAACGGTTCATCCGTGGGAAGTCCGGTCCGCGTGCTTGCCGGCCTCCGTTCCGACGCAGGTATCGTTGACGCCCAGATCTACGTCGACAGCACGCTCGTGTATCACAGCGGATCTGCAACCAGCACCGTCGACCAGAGTCTTTCCATGAGCGCGGGTACGCACCGCATCACCGTAAAAGGCTGGGACAAGTACGGCGCATTCAGTTCGTCCGTCACCATTTCAGTCACCGGCAATGGTCAAACCACCTGTACCACCAGCACGGATCGCTCCGTCAACCTCTGCCAGCCTGCCGATGGCGCAACCGTGTCTTCTCCCGTAAGGGTGTACGCCGCGCTTCGCTCCTCCGCGGGTATCACAGCCGCGCAGATATACCTCGATGGATCCGTTGTCTGGCAAGGTCCATCTGGAACAACCCTGGTCGACAAGTCACTGACGATCGGTGTGGGCAGCCACCGCATCACCGTGAAGGGATGGGACAAATACGGCTCCTTCATGGACACTGCCAACATCACCGTCCAGTAGGGAAGTAAAAGAGAAAGGCCCACCATGTATTGGTGGGCCTGTTTTTTGCACACTGCTCTCGCCAGACGTGGTTACTCGCCGCTCTCTTCGTCAGGCTTTTCGACTTTCTTGCGCCCGTTCCTCTGAATCGGGACCACTTCTCCTGTAGATGCGCCGAACACTACGGTATTGCCGGAACTGTCGCCCAGGTGCTGAAGCATGCGCAGTTGCAGCAAGCTCGGATTTTCCTCGATCATCTTTGCCGCATTCGCCAGGTTTCTCAGCGCCGCCGTCTCGCCGCGTGCCTTCTCCAGCGCCGCCTGTCCCTCCTTCTGCGCCTTCACGACCTGTGCGTACACCTTTTTCATTTCGCCGGGCAGAGTAATGTCTTTCACATCGGCAGCCAGCAGCTTTAAGCCAATCTTTTCCGCATGTGGCACGCCCATCTCCAGCAGCCGTGCGGAAATCTGGTTCCTCTGGCCTAGGATGTCATCTGCCTTCGCTCCGGTTACGATGTCGCGCAGCACCATCTGCAGCAGCAGATAAATGGCTGTATGCACATTTTCAGAAGAGTGCACCGCCAGTTTCGGATCGATAATCTCGTATTGCGCCGCGATGCTCAGCTTCAGTGTGATCCCGTCCGAGCTAAGCAGCTCCTGTCCCACGATCGATACGAATCGCGAGCGCACGTCCACCAGTGTGACGTCGGAATTCAGCCTGGAGATCCAGTAGGCACCAGGCTCGAGCACGCCGACCATTCGCCCGTTCTTGTATTTCAACCCGCGCTGAAATTCGTACACAGTCACGCGCCGGAACACGGAAAAGAAAATCTTCACCGACAAGCCCGCAATAATGACGATAAGAATCGCAACAACCAGCAGTTCCATAGGTTCTCTTTTCCCGCCGTTGCAGAGACCACGCACAGCCGGCGGAGGTCTTAACCTGCAGGGCCGACGGCACGCTGCGCCCGAAGGCGCTGGCCTCCGCTCAGGCGGTTTGGGTCAGCCGAAGTGACAGTTCGGTGGAAGCAATCGAGTGCGAACGCCGAGAGTGAACTACCCACGGCCCGCTACTTGCCTCCGTTGCGAAGCTTACTTTAACTCTTGAGTAAATGGCAGTGAGTTGTTGCCCGATGGTCCAGACTTAGCACGTTCCGATGCCCACAGCAGCCATTCCCATTTTGAAAAAAAATGTTGTCAAGGGGGTCTAACGCCTTCGTTCGCTGCAAAATCTTGATTCCATTCGAAATATATTTCCCAAAATGTTGGCATGATGCCCCCACCCAAATTGCTATCCTGAAAATGTAGGTAATGAAGTCGCGTGCGGGGTGGACGTCCGCCCTAGCTGCTAGTAGCTAACAGCTAAAAGCCAGTGAGCTGAACACAACATCTTGTGCTCACAGCTAAGTTCTTTGAAATCAAATCCATGCCGTAAGTAGCTGCAAAATCATCAACTTATAAGTGCTTTGTTTTCATAGTCCGTCGTGCAAGTGGTTTGTTTTCTTAGTAGGGAGGGGGTGGGGGGTACCCCCGTCGGTGAAATCGGCCAACCACAATATCCTGTGGTAGGCGGAGCACCACCGGACTCCGCCACCAAATACTAACCACTACAACTTGGTTTTTCGGCGAAACAAGAAGTTACTCGAAGTTCCCCTGCGAGTGCCCATGCTCCGGTTTCTGCTGCGGATTAATTTCCGCCAGGCCAGCCTGTTTTAACTGAGCGTTGATACCCGGCAGGTCGGTCTTGACCACCTGCTCCCAGGCCGCGAGTCCGGCAGGGAACTCGCCTTCGACTTTAGCCAGCGCCGCCAACTGTGCCGCCGTCGGAGCCGCATCGACCTGCCCGACCAGGCCGTACAGCGTGTACGCATGATCGTTGAGGTCGGACAGGCTGGTGACCTTCGCAGCACCCGCCGGAGGATTTTCCGGACCATCGAGCGCCGCAGTTACCTTGGAGCTGAAAGCTTTCAGCGCATCGGCGACTGCGCCGGTCGGCTTGAGTTTGCCGATTTGTTCCTGCACTGACTTCGCCTGCAACACGGCGACCGAGCTGCGCTCGACCAAATCGGCCAGCTTTTGTTCAGCCGCGAACATCTGCTGCAAACCGGCCTGTGTGGTCTTTACGCGCGGATCCATCTTGATCGTCAGCGGCACGGTCACGGTCTTGCCGTTCGCGGTCAGTCGGACGGTGTATTTACCCGGCACAGCGGTCGGCCCCAGCGGATTGCGCGGCGTGTCCCCCGGCACCGCGGTGATCGGATACTCATGCATCACCGATGTCGGCGCGGTGTAATGCAGGTCCCACACGAACCGGTGCATGCCGGCCTCGGTCGCGGGATTCGGTGCTATGCGAACCCAATACACCGGGATCATCTGGGTCTTGAGTTGATCTGGGGTCAGCTCCGGCGGATCGCTGCTCGCGAATTTGCGAACCAGCTTTCCTGCAGAATCAAGAATTTCGAGCGTGACGACGCCCGAAGCCGGTTGCGCGAGATAGTAGTCGATCACCGCGCCATCTGGCGGATTCTGCGCCAAAGCCTCATCCGGAGGAATTGGTGTCTCGGCATGCGTGCTGCGGCGCGCGCGAATGGCAGTTGCAGGATCGTACAGATGAACGTCGGGCATTGTCGCCTTCACCTGCCGAAGCGGCGTGATGTCGTCAAGAATCCAGAACGAGCGCCCATGAGTTCCAACGATCAGGTCGTTGTCGTGGATCCAAAGGTCGCGCATCGAGGTATGCGGCAAATTGAATTGCAGCGGTTGCCAGTTGTCGCCATCGTTGAACGAAACCCAGACGGCGGTTTCCGTTCCGGCGAACAGCAGCCCCTTGCGGAGGTGATCTTCGCGCACGGTGTTAACCGGCGAATCGGCTAGCCCGCTCACGACGAGCTGCCACGTCTTGCCCCCATCGTGCGTGCGATAGATGTACGGTTTCAAATCATCAACGCGAAAACGGCTGACGGAAATGTAAGCCGTGTTGTCGTCATAATGCGAAGCTTGGATCTGCGTGACCTTGCTCCACGGAGTCAGCTCGCGTGGCGTGATGTCGGTCCATTTTTTCCCGCCGTCACGCGTGATCCAGACTTTGCCGTCGTCGGTTCCGGCCCAAATGGTGTTGATGTTTTTGTATGAAAGTCCGAGAGCGTAGATCGCTCCACGTTGCTTGGCAGCCTTCGCATCTTTCGCTGCCATCGGCACGCTAGGCGGAATTCCAGGATTCGGATGCGCGAGGTCAGGCGAAATCGTCTGCCACGTTTGCCCGTAATCGGTGGATTTGAACAGAACGTTCGCGGCGTAGAACAGCGTCTTGTTGTCGATCGGCGAAAACATGATCGGCTGTGTGCGTTCTGCTCGGAAGTCGCCTTTGATCGGCAGCGGCGTGATGTTCTGTGTCTGCCCGGTCTTCCAGTCGTACTTGGAAACTTCGGTTCGGCCGGCGCCGAAAATGACCTCGGGATTCAGCGGATCGGGTGCAACGTAACCATATTCGATCACGTTAACCGGATGCCAGTCGCGGAACGAAATGTAGCCGTCGTTCCCGCGGCTCAGCGTGCAGGCAGAACCGCTTTCCTGCTGTCCGCCGCAGACTTTGTACGGCCACTCGTTCGTGGTAATAACGTGGTAGAACTGCGCAGTTGGCTGGTTGTACCAACTGCTCCACGTCTTGCCGCCGTTCACGCTGATGACCGCGCCCTGATCGGCGACGGTCATGATGATGTCGGTGTTGAACGGATTGATCCAGACGTTCTGGTAATCATCGCCGCCCGGCGCGCCTTTCAGGCTCGTCCAGGTTTTACCGCCATCGGCGGTCTTCGCCAGAATGATTCCGGCGCTGTAAACCACGTCCGGATTCTTCGGATCGATTTCGATGTACGGCAGATCGCCGCCGCCGATCTTCATCGCCGAGCGCGGATCGTCTGCCGCTTTGCGCCAGGTTTCTCCGGCATCGTCGGAACGGTAAAAACCCATTCCTTTGTTCGTCGCGTACTCGGATTTTTCTGTCGTCGAAAACACCACGTAGAGAATGTTCGGATTACTCGGCGAAAGCGCGACGTTCGCCTGCACTAGATTTTCCGGCAAGCCTTTCGTGAGCTTCGTCCAAGTTGCGCCGTAATCGGTGGACTTAAAAACGCCGCCCTTGGTTCCGCTGTAGTCGTTTTTGTCTTCCCACGGCGCGTGACGCGATTCCCACATCGTCGCGTAAATCACCTGCGGGTCTTTCGGATCCATTACTACGTCGTAACCGCCAGTGTTCTCGTCGATGTAGAGGACTTTCTTCCACGTGAATCCACCATCCATCGAACGGAAAATGCCACGTTCCTCATTCGGTCCGTACGGATGTCCAAGAACCGCTGCAAATAGGTGCTCAGCATTGCGCGGATCGACCGCAAGGCGTGGAATCTGCTGACCATCTTTTAGGGCTTCGGTGTACTTCCACGTCTTGCCGCCATCGGTCGACTTGTAGATACCGTTACCGACAGAAAGATCGGGCCGGTGCAATCCTTCACCGGAAGCAACATAGACGGTATTCGGATCCGAGTCCGCAACCTGAATATCGCCGACCGATTGCGTCGGCTGCGAATCGAAGATCGGTTGCCAGGTTCGACCGTAATCGTCCGTCTTCCACACGCCGCCATTCACCGGCGCCATATAGAAGACGTTCGGCTGCGTCGGAACCCCGGTCGCAGCGCGGACGCGCGACGCTCGAAACGGTCCGATCGCCCGCCACCGCAGGTCCTGATATGTGTTCTCGGGGATCTGCTGGGCGAAGCAATTGACCGCGAACAGAAGTGCAAACGTGATTGTCACCAGGCGCTGCAACGAAAACAGTCGACTCACGAATCTCTCCGAACTAAGAAAACTGAGTGCAAAGAATAGATGATGCTTTTACCGCCCGACAACTCAGTGCGCTTGCAACAACGGCAGGAATTGGCGGATGCTGCGATCCCAGAACGGCCACTCGTGCTTCCCGGGACGCTCCTGATACTGATAACGCACATGCAAGCCTGGCAAAACGGCAACAAAGTCGCGGTTTGCCTGTAGCAAGAAATCGTCGCTGCCGCAGTCGAGATACAAATAGGGAATTGCGTTCACGTCGGCGACCTTAATCAGGCGCAAGATGTCGTTGTCAGCGCGAGTTTTGCTGTCCTTCGCTCCGAAGGCCTTGTCGAGTTGGTTGGCGAAGTTCTGCTCTTGATCCTCAAGGCGCGTCGGTGCATTCAGGGCTCCACTGAAGCTTCCGGCAAATGAGAACATCTGTGGATACTTCAGCCCGAACTTAAGCGCGCCGTAGCCGCCCATGGAAAGTCCGGCGATGAAACGGGATTCGCGCTTCACGTCGATTCGATAATTGCTTTCGATCTCGGCGACGAGGTCCTTAATGATGTAGTCCTCGTAGCGCTGCTTGGGATCCGTATCCCAATTCACATACCAGGAATCATTCGCATCAGGCATCACGACGATGAGGTCCGCGCCATCGAGGTAGCTTTTGATCTCGGTCCGGTCCGACCAGTCTTTCTGGTTTCCGTACAGTCCATGCAGCAGATACAGCACGGGATACCTTTTCTCTCCCTGCGCGTACGACGCAGGCACATAAACGCGGTAGTGCATCGCACGTCCCATGGACTTGCTTTGAAATTCGGCTTCTTTTAGTTGTGGAGCTTGCGCCGCAGCGGCAAGCGACAGCAGGAGTATGACTGCAAGATGTCTGGATAGTGCTCGCATGGGCTAACATCCTACCGCATACGGTTCCGACCCGACCGGGTTGAATTTCGTCCCAGAAATCTGTGCAGTGACCGAACGTCACCTTTCCGAGACTTATACGTCAAAGGAAACAGGGCTAAACTGTCCCAACATGCTGACCGAGCCCATGTCGACTAGAAAGCGGCCATCCAACGGGATGATCGTTTCGGCCGGTCTGCACCTGATCGTCCTGGGAATCATCCTGCATCGTCCCGAGGCAATCTTCGTCAGCCCAAATTACACACAATTGGGAAGCGGAACGAGAACCACTTACGTTCTGACCTATATGCCGGAAGGCGCGGACGAACCGGTTCCACTCGAACGCGACAAGATGGCACTGAAGTCGGCACCGCCGAAGTCAAAAGCCAAGTCCGACAAAATCAAGCCCAAAGAGAAGCCGAAGTTCGACCAGCGGGGCGAAGTCGCCGACAAGAACGCCACCGCCGGAACGCCCTACGGTTCGCTCTACGAAGCAATGGCGAACGGACACGACGTACGCCCGGCAATCCCGGTTATCTTCCCCAAGCCCGATGTGAGCAATGCCGATCTGCCGCCGGGACTTCAGGGCAAGGTCATTGTCGAGGTGACAATCGACAGCGACGGCAGCGTGATCGACACCAAGTTGCTACAAAGCATCTCTCCGCACATTGACGAGAAAGTCATCGCGGCAGTACAAAGATGGCGGTTTCGCCCGGCCGTCATGGACGGCCAGCCGATCCCTTCCAAGCACGACGTCTACTTCAACTTCCCCTCTTAGCGCCAGTTTGATTCCCTATAAGTCCGAGTGATACCCTAGGCCGTTTGTTGAGCTAGCGGTGAAATCTTCTGTCTGAGGGCTCCCTGTGTCATCTGCCGTCGAAGTGAATGCTCCCCGAAAAACCGCATTAAACGCAGTTCATCGTCAGATGGGCGCCAAGATGGTGGACTTCAATGGCTGGGACATGCCCGTGGAATATCCGCCGTCTGGCGACCGCAAATCCGGCGGACTGATTGCAGAGCACCTTGCCGTGCGCTCGGGTGTTGGCATCTTCGACGTCAGCCACATGGGCGACATTCACGTCCACGGACCCGAGGCGCTCGCGGCCATCCAGCATATCTGCATGAACGACGCGTCGAAGCTGAACATCGGACAGGCGCAGTATTCGGCGATGCTGTATCCGAATGGCACTTTCGTTGACGACGTGATCATTCACAAGATGGCAGACGATGATTACCTGATCGTCATCAACGCAGGAACCCGCGAGAAAGATTTCGGTTGGGTGCGCGATAACGCTCGAGGTTTCAACTGCAAAGTAGAGGACCTGAGCGACCAATTCACGCAGATCGCGATTCAGGGGCCGAAGGGCGTCGACCTGCTGCAACGGCTAACGGATGCCGACTTAAGCAAGGTGAAATTCTACTGGTTTACGCACGGGACAGTCTGCGGACTAAAGAACATCCTGATCGCGCGGACCGGTTACACGGCGGAGGACGGTTTCGAGATTTACGTTCCCAGCGATGAAAAGACCAGCTCAATGGTATGGAACAAGGTGATGGAAGCCGGAAAGGACCTCGGCGTCCTGCCTTGCGGACTGGGTGCTCGCAACACGTTACGTCTGGAAGGAAGACTTCCACTCTACGGACACGAGATTTCAGACAGTATCAACGTTTGGGAGGCCGGACTGGACCGCTTCTGCAAGATGGAGAAGCCGGAATTCACCGGTAAGGACGCGCTGGCACGGGCTAAGGAAAAAGGTGTTGGGCGCGTTCTGGTCGGGCTTGAAATGGTGGACCGAGGTATCGCGCGAGACGGGTACAAGGTGCTGAGTCCGATCGGAGCGGAAATAGGGTACGTGACGAGCGGATCGCCCGCGCCATTCTTGAAGAAGAACGTTGCATTGGCGTACGTGCCTCCGTCTCATTCGGCGGTGGACACGGAAGTTGCGGTTGAGATTCGCGGCCAGGCGGTGAAGGCGAAGGTGGTGCCCACACCGTTTTATAAAAGGCCGAAGAAGACTTAGTGGTCAGGGGCTGACGCGCATTTCATTTTCGAGTCATATGGCACAAGTAAATCGGTGCCATGAAAATACAAGACATTGAGAGGGAGATAGATGGCTTATCCGGCGGACTTCAAATACACGAAAGAGCACGAGTGGATCAAGGTGGAAGGCAACACCGGCACAATCGGCATCACGGACCATGCGCAGCAGGCGCTGGGCGACATCGTTTTCGTTGAGTTGCCAAAAGTGGGTGCGTCGATCACATCGGGGCAGAGCTTCGGAACCGTCGAATCGGTCAAGGCCGTCAGCGACCTTTATGCTCCGGTTTCCGGCACGGTAACCGAAGTGAACGCTGACCTGGCGACCGCGCCGGAAAAGGTGAACAGCGATCCCCATGGCGCATGGATGATCAAGATCACGCTGGCCAACACCGCCGAAGCGAATTCTCTGATGTCTGCCGCTGATTACGAGGCATTCGTAGCGGAAGAGAAGTAGCCGTTCCTGGAGTTTGACGAATCAGCATCGGCCTACGCCGGTGCTGATTCGTTTTCCTCTCGCCGATACAAATCGGTACTCACGTACTTCAATCCCGAGTCGATCATCAACGTGACAATTCTCGCCTGGGGCCCCAACTTCTCTGCGACGCGAAGCGCCGCCTGAACGTTTCCGCCCGAGGATGTTCCGGCGAAAATGCCTTCTTTGCGTGCCAGTTCGCGCGCCATCTCTTTCGCATCCTCGGTATTGACCGAGAGGACTTCGTCCACGATGCTGTCGTCCCAGAGCGGCGGTTTGTAGCCGATACCGATCCCTTCAATGTCATGTGCGCCGGGCTTCCCGCCCGAGAGCACATTGGATTCTCCCGGTTCGACCGCAATGATCTTCACCTTCGGGTTGTGACGTTTCAGGACAGTTGCGACGCCGCGTAGCGACGCCGCCGTGCCCACGGACTGGATAAAGGCATCGACTCTTCCACCGGCCTGTTCCCATATCTCCTCGCCCAAGGCGTGATATCCGGCGATGCTGTCAGCATTGTTGAGTTGGTCGGCCCAGTAGGTGTGAGGCTCGCGGCTGAGCCTGCGGGCCTCTTCGATCATCTGGAGGATAAGTTGCTTGGTAATGCCGCCGCCATCGTAGGGAACCAGCGTGAGCTTGGCGCCGAGCGCGACCATCTGGTCGAGCTTTTCCTGGCTGAAGGCGCGTGAGCTGACAACGTGAATTTTGTATCCCTTCGCCGCGCAGACCATGGCGAGGGACGCTCCGGTCGTCCCGCCGGTGTATTCGATCAAGGTGTCGCCGGGTTTCAGGCGGCCGTCTTCTTCGGCCTTTGAGATCAGCCCCAGGGCCATGCGGTCCTTCATGCTGCCAGTGGGGTTCTGAAGCTCAAGCTTGACGAATATTTCAGCGCCGTTCGAGGGGATAATCTTCTGAAGCTTTACGAGTGCGGTATTGCCGATCGCCAGAGACACGTTTTCGCTATAAGGCATTGGGTCCTTCAGTTCGTTTGGGTTAAGGCTAAGTCTCTGGATTTCCCGGAAGTGGAAAACGTCGCATTTTTGTTGAGAAGCGACGATACCCATCGCGGACACTTCCATTTACAATCAGGGGTTACCCACTGAGCCGCGAAATCTTCAGATAGCGCTACCGTCGGGATTTTGCGCGCAGGGGAGCTTACCTTACATGCGATATCTTCCGAAATCTCCCAGCGACAGAGAACAGATGCTGCGCGAGATAGGCGTCAAAAGTATCGACGACCTGTTCGCGCCGATCCCACCGAATGCAAGACTGACAACCGACCTGAAGATTCCGCGCCAGATGGCGGAGTCGGAGATCCTCGATTACTTCCGCCAGCGCGGCGACGAAAACGGCAAAGGTTACGCTTCGTTCCTCGGCGCGGGCGCGTACAACCACTATCGTCCGGTGGTCATTGATTCGCTCATCTCTCGCGGCGAGTTCTTCACCGCCTATACGCCTTACCAGGCGGAGATCGCGCAGGGGACGCTACAGGCGATCTTCGAATTCCAGACGATGATCTGCGAACTGACCGGCATGGAAGTGGCGAACGCGTCCATGTACGACGGGTCCACCGCCGCAACCGAGGCCGTGATGATGGCCGAGCGCATCACCGGGAAGACCGGATGCGTGGTGGCGCGCAGCGTTCATCCGGAATATCGCGAAGTGCTGGCGACCTACGGCAAGTATCAGGGCATGCCGATCGCGAACGTCGGCTTCGGCGAGAACGGTCGCGTGAACCTCGACGAGCTCGACAAGACGCTAACGAACCAGGCTTGCGTATTGATTCAGTCTCCGAATTTCTTCGGCACCATTGAAGACGTCGCGGCGATTGCTGACCTGGCCCACAAGAAAGGTGCTTTGGTAGCTGTCGCGATTGCCGAGGCGGTTTCGCTTGGAATCGTGCGGCCTCCCGTGGAAGCTGACATTGTTGCGATGGAAGCGCAGTCGTTCGGCGTGCCGCTCGGCTTCGGCGGCCCATACGCTGGCGTGATCGCGACGAAAGAAAAGTTCGTTCGCCAGATCCCCGGACGCCTCGTCGGCGAGACCGTCGATAAAAACGGAAAGCGCGGATTCGTGCTGACGCTCTCCACGCGCGAGCAACACATTCGCCGCGAGAAGGCGACCTCGAACATCTGCACCAACCAGGCGCTGATCGCGCTTATGGCGACGATCTTCATGACCATCTACGGACGCGAAGGCATGCGGGAATTAGCCAAGCAAAATCTCGCGAAGGCGGCCTACGCGGCGGATGCGTTCAAGAAGGCCGGTGCGAAGGTGCTCTTCGACGGCGCGCCGCGGTTCAATGAATTCGTGGTGCAGTCGAAGGCTGATCCTTACGCGATCAATGAAGCGCTGATCCAGCAGAAGATTATCGGCGGATTCGTGCTAAAGAAGTTTTATCCGGAACTCGGCAATACGGCTGTCTGGTGCGTAACCGAGATGAACTCGCGCGAGCAGATTGACGCGGTCGCGAAGGAGGTGTCGCGGTGAGCATCAACGACAAGATCAAGAAAGCGACGACGCACGTTATCCAGAACGAAGGCCTCATCTTCGAGAAGTCCTCGCCGGGGAAGAAGGGCTACAAACTGGCTCCGCTCGACGTGCCGGAAGTGGACGCCTCTAAGTTGCTCGGCAACGTAGAGCGCAAACAAGACGCGGCTTTGCCTGAGGTGAGCGAAATCGAGATCATTCGGCACTTCACACGCATCTCGACGTGGAACTACGGCGTCGATACTGGCCTTTACCCGCTCGGTTCCTGCACGATGAAGTACAACGCGCGTGTCAACGAGGTGGCCGCGCGGCGTGAAGGTCTCGCGAATGCGCATCCGTATCAACCGGAGAAGCTATCGCAGGGCGCGCTGAAGATCCTGAAGCTTCTGAGCGACTGCCTGATCGAGATCACCGGCATGGATGCGATCACGCTTCAGCCGGCGGCAGGTGCACACGGAGAACTTACCGGCATCCTGATGGTGCGGGCACATCTGGAAGCGCAGGGGAATCCGCGCAAGAAGATACTCATTCCCGATTCCGCCCACGGAACAAACCCTGCTACCGCGGCGATTGCGGGTTATGCGGTTGAGAACCTCAAGTCGAATGACAAGGGCATGGTCGATCTGGCCGCACTCGAGGCGCAGGTGACGGAAGATGTCGCCGCGCTCATGCTCACCAATCCAAGCACGATTGGCGTCTACGAAACCGAGCTGCACAAGGTTGCCGAGATCCTGCATCGAAAGGGCGCGTTGCTCTACATGGACGGCGCGAACATGAATGCCTTGGTCGGCAAAACCCAGCCCGGCAAGAACGGCGTCGATGTCATGCACCTGAACCTTCACAAGACGTTCTCGACGCCACACGGTGGTGGCGGTCCGGGGTCGGGTCCGGTCGCGGTGAAGAAGGTGCTGGAGCCATATCTCCCGACACCAGTGGTCGTCGAGAAGGCTGGCGGGCTGCTTGGGTTTGAGTACAACCGTCCGCAATCGATTGGTCGTGTGCGGATGTACTACGGCAACTTCGGCATGCATGTCCGCGCGCTGGCTTACATCATGGCGAACGGCCCGGATGGTCTGCGGCAGACGACCGAAGACGCGGTGCTGAACGCAAACTACATCCGCAAGAAGTTGGAAGGCGTGTACGAACTGCCGTACAAGACCCCGTCGCTGCATGAAGTGGTCTTCAACGACCGCATCCAGCAGAAGAAGGGAATCAAGACCGGCGACATCGCGAAACGACTAATCGATTACGGATTCCATCCGTACACGGTTTCGTTCCCGCTGATTGTTCACGGAGCACTGATGATCGAACCAACGGAGAGCGAGTCGAAGGAAGAACTCGATCTTTTCATCGACGCCATGAAGGCAGTTGCACAAGAGGCCGAAGAGAATCCGGAGATCATACTGAATGCGCCGCATACCACGCGCATCTCGCGCCTCGATGAAGTACGCGCAGCGAGACAGCCAATCCTGCGCTGGAAACCAAAAGCGCAGTCAGCGGCTGAGTAGAGAATTACTTTCGAAATACCGCCCCACCCTGAAAAGGTGGGGCTTTTTAGTTCATGCCAAGTCAAGAGCAAGACTGTGTTTTGTCTTCGGCATGATTTTCAGCTTATATCCGTACTCCGCCGGAGGGTACTGCTCTTTGAAACTTGCCACCGACGGAGTGTCATTGGTTACGAAGATGGTGATTTCGCGCTGCTGCTCCTGTGCGGCTTCGGCGATCCAGATTAGCGTGGCGAGATCAGGATTGTCGTCTCTGCCATTCGCAGATGCGACGTAAGTGTCGGCAGTTACCTTCTTGAAGAAAGTCTTGGTGACATTGCGATCGCTGCCGTGGTGCATGAGTTTGAGCACATCCACGTGAAGCTTGCCGTTTTGCAGAAGCCCAGCAGTTTCCAGGCCATTCAGCAGATGGTCACTGCGGCCATCTCCAGTGAGCAGGATTGTCTTTCCATCGGCTTTCGCGTACAGCATGATGCTGCTCAAGTTCGGGACACTGCGATCGGAATTCGCCATCACGAACGGATTGCCCGAGTTAATTGCATCCTCGTGCTCGTTGAGCCAATCGTCCCATTCTTGACGAAGTTCGTCGAGATCCTCCTGAGTCGGACCAACTACATGCAGTTCCAGGTTGTCGAACGAGATTGGGTTAGGGGCCGTGTCTGCTAGAACAAGGCTGTTGGGGAAGCCATCGTTCAGTGGAATATTCAGTTGCAGAGCCTTCAGGCGCAACGCATTTCCTTCACCAACGCCGTGAATGGCAATGCCGGAATCGGCAGAGAAAGCCTGAGGCGACTGGGCCTGCAACGTCTGCATCCGCGGTGCGAGAGCGTTATTCACGTCAATGGTCTTCGAGAACGAGTTGTGCCAAAGAACCGCGGGTCTGGGCAGTGAGCCTGCCCCGCCTGAAGTCTGAAGGTCGGAAAAATAATCAAGCAGGCCAGTGATATGGTCCGCATCGGAATGGCTCAACACAGCCGCTTCTAGAGGACTGCTTTGCTGGCGAATGCTCTCCAAAAATTGTTTCAGGTGCAGTGGATATATGTCGGCGGGCCCGCCGTCGATCAGGATGAATTTTGAGTTTCCACCGCTTCCGTACTCCAGGAACAAACAATCGCCAAACTCCGCTTGTACCACGTGTAGTTTCAGCACGGTCATATCCTCACGAGGTCGGTAGTAAATGCGCCAGTAACCACGAGCGCCACGTCCTGCGGGGGACGGAGCAGGTTCGTGGCGGTGATTTGAATCAGGTAGTCGCCGGCAGGGGGATTCTGTATTCGTATGATCTCAACATTGTTGGTGGGATCAGGACGATGCAGTCCGTTTGGAAGCTGTTCGTTGCCCATCCACTTTTTCCCAGTGGGATCCTGCAGGAACAGGTTGAGATCGTTTTGCAGCGCCCGCCCGGGCACATCGGTATAGGCCATGCAGATGCGCAATGGTTGCGAACCGTCAGTCCTAAACTGGAACCGAAACCGTTGGCCGGTGTATTGGAAGAGAGCCGTCGCGGGATCCTGCCAGTTGTCGAAGAAGAGCAGCCGAAACGCACTACCTGGGGCTGCCGGTACTGAGTTGGCAACATCCACGCGCCCAAAACCCTGGTGGTAATTCGGAGGCATGTTGAAGTCTGCTGCGGCCGATGCGCCAGGCAACCAGCGAGCACCATTGATCAGCGTTGCGCGGACTAAAGCCGCACTTGGCGCGTGGCTCGGGTTCAGCTTCATGTAGTATTCGCGGATGAGCGCAGCGCAGCCCGTCACCAAAGGTGCCGCCATGCTCGTGCCGCCCATATACGCATACTGCGCGTTCGCGTGCGGTCCCCAGAAATGCCTCAGGGGCGCCATGGAAGACTTGCACGAAATGATGTCCGTACCCGGCGCAACGATGTCGGGCTTAATGCGATAGTCGTTACATGGGCCGCGGCTGCTGAAAGCTGCCATGGAATCGGGATTGCCGGAGACCAATTCATCTTTTATCGGGGCATGGGTGAACTGGTCGGGCCAGGCATCACCGTACTTGAAGGCGGCATATCCGCCGGTATTGCGGTTGTTTTGGGATGCACCAACGCAAAGCGCGTTCTTAGCCGTGGCGGGAGAACCGATGGAAAGCCAGTCCACGAAGCCGGTCGCCGCGTTACGGGTTCCCTCGGGAGGATCGTGCTCGGTGCCTTCGTTGCCAGCCGATATCACCACCACCATGTCCTTGTGGCTGTAGACGAAGTCATCCACTTCCTCGCTGTTGATGCGATAGAACGATGCGGTCGCAGAACCCCAACTGTTGTTGTGAACACGCACCTCCGCCCGGTAGGCTTCATCGAAAAGATCCTGGAGTTGGAAAGGAAGTCCGCCGAGTCCTCCTTGGGAGTCGAGTAGCGATTGGAAAAATAACTTCGCTTTCGGAGCGGTGCCGCGGAACAGACCCTGCGATGCATTGCCATCGCCAAGGACGGAACCCGCCACGTGCGTTCCGTGGCCGTGAGTATCGGTAGCGTTTCCGGGCCGCCCTAGCGGGACAGCCTTAACTATCCGATTCGTAAAATCTGGATGATTCTCGTCGATTCCTGTATCGGCAATGCCGACAATTTGACCATCGCCCTCGAGCGGGAGTACATGGCCGGGATTTCCGTCTACTCCCAAAAGGATTCGCGCCTGATCATTGTGAAGCCTTGGGGGGACATAGGGATCGGCGCGATCGATTTCTGGCATCGCAGTGATCTGCTCAAGAAGGTCCGAATCTTCGAGCAGATAGATACGAATTTTCTTCACGCCCTTCCCAGCCACGTCGATGTTGTGTTGTTTGAGCCAGGTGAGAACCGTGGGAAGGGAATCGGCCTCGCGGAGAATGAGGTCGTAGGGGATGTACGCACGAACACCGGTCCGGTCTTCGGTGCGAAGACGTTCAACATCTGCTGCACGGGGCAGAGAGTCCTCTTCATCATGCAGTTCGGCAGAACTGATGAAGGGCAATCTCCGCACCTTTTCGATGTCTGCCGGAGCAATGCGGATCGTCATCCCAAAGTCGTGGAGGCTCTCGACGATCTTCGCGCCCGTTGCTTGCAGAGCTGTTCTCCACGGTTCGATCAAGGGACCTGCCAGGTAGACGCGATAGTAGTTTGGTTTGTCCAGCGGCGGCGGAGCGCTTGGCATGGAGAGAGGAGGCGGTACGGGAGCAGGAACTCGTGCTCCTGCTGTTCCTCCAATTCCTGCTGTCACTGCTACACCGGCAGTAGGGAGTCCGGCGGCCTTGGCGCGTGTTGCGGTAAATGGCTCGCGTTTGCGGATCGGATGCGGAGTTGGTTCGTCGAGCGGTTGGAGCTTGAGTCCAGCCTTTTCCATCTTTTCGATATCCACGTCCTCAACCTCACCGATCATGAAGCTGTCAGTCGCGGTAGCGTTCTTCATGAGAGAAGCGGCAGCGCCGGCTTCAGATTCATGCATAAAGAAGGCAATGAAACGCTTTGCACCCATAGCACACCTCGAAAGTTAGAGATTGGGTCCTTAGCGGCTCGCACTATACGCCCAAGTTAGTCGGGCGGAGCAAAAGAGTTTTATATTCCGGAATCTGGAAATCCCGAACTGGGACAATTGAGGCGGGGCGTTCGTGGATGCAAGTACAAAAGGGCGGTTCACGGAGACCGCCCTTTACCGATTGAACCGAAAAGCTACTGTACCCCGCTACCGTCAGCGTTGTTGACATCGCCCGGCGATAGCTGAATCGGTTGATCGAGGCGCAGGTTCAGACCGGTTTCGGCGGGTAGTTCTACGTCCTTGCCTTTGGTTGCGAGCACGTATCCACCCCCGGCGATCGCGCCGATGGCAAGTCCTTTCAGCGCGCTACCAAAAATCAATCCGGCCACCGTTCCGACCGCTGCTCCAATTCCGATGTCCTTTGCGGCTTCCTTGCCGCTGCGACCGCTCTGCACTTCTCCTTCATCACCGGCTTTGGAACTGGTCTTTGCATTCTCGGTGCTGTTGACCGACGTTAAGGTTGCGAGCAGCGGTAACACGGTTCCATTGCGCAGTTCGATCTCACGGAACCGCAGGTTCAGGCGTCCTTTGCCGCGCAGTTCGGGTAGCGTCTTGCCCTCCTCGGCCTCGGTCACCTCGCCGCGTACCTTGGCTCCGGCCGGGATCATTACGGCACCACCGGCGTCCCTTACCGGCTCGATGACCGTTGCCGTGAACTGGTCTCCGATCTGGCTCGTCTTCGTGGATAGCGCGCTGTCGAGGGCGGCCTTAATCTCGGTGCCGGCGGGAACGCTGTATTCGCCGGACTGCTGCGTATTGTTGCTGGCACTACGCTGATCGAATACCGGCGCATTTTGATCCTGGTCGGCAGGCGCGGTCGTATTCGGATCCTGCCCCATGGGAGCGTTCTGCTGGGGCGTGGTAGCGGGCTCCGGTGGTGGTGCGTAATCTGGTTGCTGGGCGGAGGAGTCGGATCCCGTAGCTGGTGACGTACCCGGATTCTGGGCTACAGAAACCGAAAGGACGGCGAGAAGGAAGATAGTCAACAACGCTGTTTGGCGCATGGCAAACTCCAGTTAACGCACATAGGAAGCCATGCTGCCGGAAGGGGGTTGGCCTCGCTACGGACTGTTCCAAAAGGGGAATACTCTATAATTCTTTTTGGGGCGTGAAAATCCGAGTTGCTCCTCAACTGAATCTTGCATCCAACAACGTGCTACAAAGATGACGACTGCGCAGCCTAAACCAAAAGTGTTGGTGGTAGACGACGAGCGGGTGATAGCCGATACTTTGGCTATCATCTTGAATCAGCATGGGTTTGACGCGGCTGCCGTTTACACAGGCACAGCCGCCGTCGAGCGCGCCAAAGACGTTCGCCCCGATCTCGTGATCAGCGACGTCATCATGCCCGACATGAACGGCATTGACGCGGCCATCCACATCCGCAAGTTCCTTCCCAGCTGCAAGATACTGCTGTTTTCAGGACAGGCCGCTACTGCGGATCTGCTGGAAAATGCCCGCGCGCAGGGACACGAGTTCGAGATCCTGGCGAAGCCGGTGCATCCTCAAGACTTGTTGTCGAAATTGAAGGGCTAGAACCGCGACGCGCCCGCACAGTCGGCTAGTTCCCGCAACACATTGAAAACATTGTTTCCCATCGCGCTCTGGGGCGCCAGGCACCGGAGTGGCACCGTTGCGGAAAGATGCGGGGAATTGCGCCGGAAGCTCACGGACAGGAAGTCACTGTCCCGCGACGCAACCAGTGCGTTGATCATCGAAGTAATGTCACGCTCCCACTCTTGCCGGGTAGTAATCACAAATGGCCCGATGGTCTCGATGGAACTGTGTTCCGGGTCGATCTTTGTGCTCCGGCGAGTCCGCCCACACCAGCGCTGATTGTGGACTTCCAGGTTGAAGGCGGGGGGAATATCGAGGTCTGCCTCAAAAGTTGCGAGCTCCTGCCGGTTGCGGAGCTTGCTGACTAACCAGTGCAAGGCAAATTCCCGTGGGAGCAGTTTCACCACGATCAACGAATGCTGGAAGATATTAGGCGCCAGCCGCAATCTGACCTGGAATTGCGAAGCAGAGCTCCAATGCACACCCACAATCTGGGCATGACCGGAAAACGCGGTTTTGATCCAGAGAAGAACTTCGGCCGCCTGGCGCCGGTTGTAGCGGGAAAAGGCAATGTACCATCCTGTCACCAGGATCAAGCCCGCGAGAATCTCCAGCACTACGGTCCCCAAGACAACCACGTCCGTTGAGATGCGTCAGGAACTGACGCCAGATGTCAGGTTTAGCGACTCGGTCGCATCAGTTGTGAACAGCTGATTTCGACTTACAGCGGCAGTCAATGCAGCCATGGGTTGCACAACTCCCGCAGGTGGTCTGGATCTGTTTCCGGAGGGCTTGCCGGGCACGATGTACCCTCACCCCGGCGTTGTTTTCCGAGATGCCGGATCCCTCTGCCAGGTGCCGGAGCGATTTTTCCTGGATGTCCACCAGGCTGAGCGCCTCGCGATATTCCGGTTTCAGTGACTCCATCACCGGCCAGAGACACTGGCAGATCTCGTTTCGGATCTCAGGGGCGGGTTCCACAGCATCCCCGAACTCACGGGCAAGGTTCTCGGCTTTGCGCGCTTCCGACGCGTTTTTCCGGTAATGGTCGATGATGGCGTTCCGGAGTACACGATAAAACCAGGCCACCACCGATTCCGTGTCACGGATCGTGTCACCCTGCTCCACGCTGCGAACAAAGGCCGATTGCACGATGTCTTCAGCATCTTCGGCCGAGGTCACATGCTTGCGCACGAAAGAGACGAACGCCTTCCGGTTTTCGAGTAACGCTTGCAATGGAACGCCTGAGTCGGGTGTCATCAGGCCATTGGACTACGAGGAAGCAATGGAGGATTCAGGTTTTGGAGCGGAACCGGTCTAGGCCTCCGCTCCAAGAACGCAAGCTTTCTTATGCTGCCCAGCGGTCGCGGTCGACCACTGTCCCGGTTGTGCGACGTCGGCCAACTACCATCCGGTAGATCGCAAGTAGCAGAATGGCCCCGCCGATGGCCAGAGCAAAGCTGCCGATGCTCCAGTCATTCACGCCGGAGCTGCCCCAAAGGGCACTGCCAATCCATCCGCCAATCACGGCGCCAACTATGCCTAGCACAATCGTGACAATCCATCCGCCTGGGTCGCGTCCCGGCATCAACAGTTTGGCGATCGCCCCGGCAATCAAACCGAAGATGATCCAGCCGATTATGGCTCCCATGTTTCCTCCCGCAGTTTTGGTGTCGTTCTAGACTTGGAGTTAGGAAGTTCGGGTGGGGGATGGCTCAATTCGAGAGCTGCCGAATGTGGCTGGATATGGAAAGCTACAGAACGCCTCGATACGACCCACCATCTACCAGGATCGTTTGGCCCGTAACGTTGGAAGCTCGTTCCGATGCGAGCCAGACAATAACGTCGGCAACTTCTTCCGGCGTGCCGACCCGCTTTAGGGACGTATCGGCTGCCCAACTTTCAAAGATTTCCGTTTCCGGGATTCCGGTGGCCTCGGACCTGGCCGAAGCAATTTCCTTCAGTCGTGCCGTGGCGGTGTATCCGGGCCCCACGCTGTTGAAGAGAATCCCGTCCTTCCCAAACTCCAGGGATAGGCTCTTCAGCAGGGCGGATACGGAAGGGCGCAATGCGTTCGAGTACACAAGGTTGGGGATTGGCTGCTTGGATGAAACTGATGTGATGGCAAGGAAGCGGCCCCAGTGTGCCTTCTGCATGTGGGGAATCACGGCTCGGGCAAAGTGCACGACGCTCAGGAAGTTGCTCTCGTACGCACGTTGCCATTCTTCCGGCGTAGTCTCTAGAAATCCACGCGACGGCGGCCCGCCGGAATTAGCGACACAAATATCGATTCGCCCGTAGCGCTCATACGTGCTCTCTACCAGTTCCGTGACCGCTTGGGCGTTGGTGAGATCGACGGCCTGCGCGAGGATATCCGTTCGATGCTGCCGATGAATCTGCGCCGCGGCGGCGACAATGCGCTCCTCGCTTCGTGAGCAGATCGTCAACTTCACGCCTTCGGCGGCAAGAGCGTACGCAACGGCATGCCCGAGTCCCTGGCTCGCAGCTGCAACAATCGCCACCCTGTCCCGCAGACCGGTTTCCATCTAGGCTTTCCTGGAAGCTTCTCCCGCATCCACCACGTACATCCGGCCTGGCCCGCCGGGCTGGATATTGTTTTTCTGGAAGCAGCCTTTCACGCGCTGACGTAAGTCGCGGGTCACCTGGTACTGCTTTCCCGGACGCGTCTTCACGAGCATCAGGTAATCGACATCGCCCCCGCTGATGCGATCGATTCCCGGCACTTCGGGGGCCGACACGAGCAAGTCGCGCAACTCCGGCGCATTCCACATCTCCTCGGCGATGTCGCGCAGCAACTTGATCACTCGCTCGCTGTCCTCGCTGTAGGCCACTGTGATGTGCAGCGCCACCTGGGTCCAGTCGCGGGTGAGATTTGAGACCATCTTGATCTCGCTGTTCGGAATTGTATGCACCGTCCCGTCGGCGTCGCGCAGGACGGTACGGCGTAGTGTCATGTCCTCGACGGTGCCTTGCGTGCCCCCGAGCTTCACCACGTCGCCGACGTCATATTGGTTCTCCAGCAGAATGAAGAAGCCGTTGATCACGTCTTTGACGAGAGTCTGTGCGCCGAACCCGATGGCTAGTCCCGCAACTCCGGCGGAAGCTATGAGTGGCTTCACGTCGATATTCAGCACGCCCAGGATCTGAATAAGAGCACTGAACGTGATCACGAAGATACCGACGCCCTTGATGACGCCTGCCAGCGTACTCAGTTGCTGCGAGCGAATTCCAGAGGGAAGTGCCTGCCGCTTGCTCAACGCGCGCATACGATGCGTGATCGTGCGCAGAAACCACAGCAGGACCAATGAAACCAGCAGGATGACCAGAATGCGCGGTATGTCGTGGCGAAGCAACTCGAGCGCGTCACTGCGCCACTGTTGCATCACTTCCTGCAGGTTATGCCACTCTTTTGTGGGCATGAGTCCGTTCAGGTCTATCAGTACGAGGGGCCCAGACATGCTTTCGGCGCGATTATAACAGCCGGGCTGCGGCGTAAGCGGGTTGCTCCTGAATCGTATAATCCAAACGGGTTCCTTTCATCGAGGTCAATCGTGCGCGCTATCTATCTGGCGATATTCCTTCTCTTCGTATCCAGCACCTTCATCCCGGCGTCGCAAAGATCACAGCCCAAAGCCGCCCATGTCGCCTCTGTTCGCTCTCCGGGTCCCCAGTTCGGACGCGACCGCAACCAGCAACAGGATGACGAGATTAAGCAGATTCGTGAACAGATGAAGAACTTGAACAAGGATCGCCAGAAGAAGTTGAAGGAAGATACCGACAAGCTTCTCGAACTGGCGACACAGCTCAAGGAATACGTCGACAAAACGAATGAAGACATCCTTTCACTCGACGTGATCAAGAAGGCAGAGGAGATCGAGAAACTGGCTAAGTCCGTCAAAGACAAGATGAAAACGTCATACAACATGCCCAAGCCGGTCCAACGGCCGTAGTCGTTGTTGCCGGGCTTCGGAAGGCAGGGGCATGGCGACCTTAATGGCCTTTCTCTCCGCGGCATGTAAACAATTGGTTGTGATACAAGTCACTGTACAGAAGCAATCGTACGGGCAAAATGAACTGAAATTGAAAGTCATTTTCAACATGGCACCCGGCATAGTGAAATCCCTTCCCGTCCTTATTCTTGCCATGGCGCTCGTGGCCGGCACAGCCTCTGCCCAGACCGCGTCTCCCCCACCATCCAGCGACACCCAGAAAGTCTCTGCCATTGAAGACAACAGCTTTCTGATCGAGGAAGCCTTCAATCAGGAACGTAACGTAATCCAGCACATCAGCACGTTTACTCGCGACTGGGACTCGAACACCTGGGCCTACTCCTTCACCCAGGAGTGGCCGTTCCCCGGAAGCCCCAAGCACCAGTTGAGCTATACCCTCGTCGCGTCGCACTCTGCCGACCATCCCGGCAGCGGCGGCGGTCTAGGCGATGTCGCCCTCAACTATCGTTACCAACTCGTGGGTGGTGGCGGACAGCGGTTCTCGTTCAGCCCGCGGTTCAGCCTGTTGCTGCCCACCGGCAACGCAATTTACGGCCGCGGTTCCGGAGGCATCGGCTACCAGGGGAATCTCCCATTCAGCATTTACCTCAATCGAAAGTTCATTACGCATATCAACGCCGGAACCACCATCATCCCCCATGCGAAGAACGAACTTGGAGACCGCGCTACCATCACCGGATGGAATCTTGGCCAAAGTCTGATCTGGCTCGCGCGCCCGAATTTCAACGTGATGATGGAAACAGCCTGGTACGGTTACGAGTCGGTGGTGGGGAAGAGCCAGACACAGCGCGGACACGATCTGCTTCTCTCGCCGGGCATTCGCTGGGCGCACAATTTGAAGAGTGGATTACAGATTGTTCCCGGCGTCGCCGTGCCGATCGGTGTGGGACCGAGTTCGGGGCAAAAAGGCGTCATCCTCTACTTGAGCTTTGAGCACGCCATCGGCCCTACCGACTAAAAGTAATCAAAGAAATACCGGCTCGGGTTTCAACTCGATCCCAAACTGGCCGGCGACAGCGCTTTGGATCTCATTCTTGAGAGCAATGATGTCGCTGGCCTTTGCGCCTCCGCGGTTCACGATCGCCAGCGAGTGCTTCCGGGAGATGCCTGCCGGACCACGTGTGTAGCCCTTCGCGAAGCCAGACTGTTCCACCAGCCACGCGGCAGGAATCTTCACCATGCCGTCACCGCCAGGGAAACTCGGCACTGTAATTCCACGCTTTTCAGCGATGCCCTGGACATCAGCGAACTTCTCGTTACTGACGATGGGATTCTTGAAGAACGACCCCGCGCTCCGGCAGTCGTCATCGCCTTCCACGATCAGCATCCCCTTGCGGTGGCGAATTTCGCGAACGGCTTTACGAACTTCAGCAAGTGAAGGCTTGCCCGATCCTCCGGCGAAATAGCTCTGCAAATCGCGATAAGCGATCTTCGGCTCACCTCCGGGGATCAGCGCGAATCGAACTCCGAGAATGATGAAGCGTCCTTTTTCCGTCGTGTTGAAGATGCTCGTGCGATAGCTGAATCCGCACTGTTCGGGCGTAAGCTCTCGGACAAGACCTGTCGTCAAATCGAGGGCATAAACCTGCTCGACAGTATCGGCGACTTCCTGGCCGTATGCTCCCACATTCTGAACCGGGGTTGCCCCCACGGTGCCAGGGATGCCGCTCAAGCACTCGAGGCCGGAGCAGTTGTCCTCCACCGTCTGCGCCACGAAGGTATCCCAATCTTCGCCGGCTCCCACCTGGAACAGGCGACGTTCGCGGTCGCCGCTTATGTCTGTGCCTCGAATCCCAATCTTGAGAACCACTCCCGGGTAGCCATCGTCCGACACAACAAGATTGCTTCCGCCCCCAAGCACAAACAGCGTCAGATTCTTCGATCGTGCGAAGTCCACTGCGTTGCGAACATCGGATTCAGAGAGTGCTTCGGCTAGGTATTTCGCCGGACCTCCAACGCCGAAAGTTGTATACGGTGCTAAGGGGACGTTTTCCTGTAGCTTCATCTCGCATCACTATACATCTTCAATACTGGCCATCCATGTTGCGAATCCCGAGTAAAATAGTGTTTAATTCGACCGGCAAACAAATAGAAGAGAATTGAGGGGTCATATGTATCCGGAAATCATGGTTATTCCAATGCGTGAGGAGTTGACTCGTATTGGAGTTCAGGAACTGCGGAATGCCGCTGATGTGGAACAGTTCATCAAGCGTCCCGGTGTCAGCTTGGTGGTGGTGAATTCAGTGTGCGGATGTGCCGCAGGACGTATGCGTCCGGCCGTGCGCATGGCCCTCGAGAGCACTGTGAAACCGGAGAACATCGGTACCGTTTTCGCCGGACAAGACCGCGACGCTACCGAAGCCGCAAGATCTCATTTCGGTGCATACCCGCCGACATCTCCTTCCATTGTCGTGATGCAGGACGGCAAGGTCCTCCACATGATGCAACGCAGCGACATCGAGCATCGCGACGCGCACGACATCGCAAACGAACTCACCAGGGTATTCGAAAAATTCTGCGGAGTTGCAAGCCGTTAGGCGCGGAATAGGTTCTCGGAGCCCGGAGTCGTTCCGGGCTCTTTGCTTTAGCGGCGTTTCTTGCGCGGCCAGTGCGCTTCTACGACTGTGCCCATACCTCCGCGTGGTCGGAAATCTCCAACCACCGTGCACCACACCGGTTTGCACGCCTTCACCACGTCTTCGAGGATGCGATTCGTCGCATTTTCCTGGAAGATTCCGATGTTGCGGTACGCCAGCATGTATTCCTTCAGCGACTTCATCTCCAGCAACAGTTTGTCTGGCATGTACGTGATCGTGATGGTGCCGAAGTCAGGCAGCCCCGTTTTCGGGCAAACCGACGTGAATTCCGGGTTATCCAACGTCACTTCGTAGCTTGGATAATGGTTGGGAAAAGTTTCAATCGAGGGCAGGGGCGCCTTCAGGCCCGACCTTGCGTGTTCTTCGGTATATGCTGCTGGTTTTTTGGGAGGCATTACGGCTCTATTGTAATAGCCCGAGCTTTCGGCAATTGTGACATTCCTCTCTAGCCCGATGCGCACTGCCTTTGCGACAATCAAATAAGTGCCTTCTAACCCTCAAGACGAACGATTCATGCGTGAGGCGCTTGACCTTGCCCGGCAGGGAATTGCACTGGCATCGCCGAATCCCTGCGTTGGAGCCGTTATCGTGGATGGCTCAGGTGCCGTCGTCGGCCGTGGCTTTCACACGTACGACGGACTGAAGCATGCTGAGGTGCTCGCGATGGAAGAAGCGGGCCCGAAGGCGAACGGGGCTACGCTCTATTTGAACCTCGAGCCTTGTTCTCACCAGGGACGCACCGGCCCCTGTGCGGATGCGGTCATCGCTGCCGGAATCAAGCGTGTAGTCACCGCGATCCAGGATCCCAATCCGGCAGTAAGCGGCAATGGATTTGCGAAGTTGCGCACGGCGGGAATCGAAGTGAACGTCGGCTTGCTCGAAGAGGAAGCGCGATATCTGAATGAGGGTTTCGCAAAATTTGTGCGCACGAAACTTCCTCTCATTACCCTCAAGTCGGGGATGACGCTCGACGGTAAGATCGCTCCTCCGCCAGGAGAATCGGAAACACCAACTGCCCTCGGAGCGGCCGTAACCACTAGCGGTTGGATCACCAGTGAAGAGGCACGCGCACACGTTCAGGTTTTGCGCCACCAGGTGGATGCCATCCTAGTGGGTGTCGGCACCGTCATCGCCGATGATCCATTGCTCACCGACCGTACCAGTCTTCCGCGCCGCCGAAGATTGCTGAGAGTCGTGCTGGATTCTCGCTTGCGCCTGCCGCTGGAATCGCGCCTCGTGGTGACCGCCCGCGAGGACGTACTCGTTTTCTGCTCATTTGCGGAAGAGAAACGCAAGGCCGAGTTGGAGAAACGCGGAGTGCAGGTGGTACAAGTACCCATGGCGAGAGAGGCCGGGCATCCCGATTTCGCGGAAGTTATGCGGCATCTCGGCGAACAGCAGATCACCAGCGTTCTCGTGGAAGGCGGCGCAAACGTGAATTGGGTGGCGCTCGCATCCGGCTTGGTCGATAAAATATTTTTGTACTACGCGCCGAAAATTCTTGGCGGTACCGGATCCATATCATTCGCCGGTGGGCGCGGCTTCCGTAACATCACCGATGCCGCCCAGGTCAGGCGAGTGCGTCTGCATCGCTTCGGCGAAGATTTCGCCGTCGAAGGTTATTTGAAAGATCCTTATACGGAGTAAGCAATCATGTTCACCGGAATCGTGGAAGAAACAGGCAAAGTCACAAAGATAGAACCGACGGGCGGAACCCGCAGGCTGACGGTCACGTCCAAGCAGTTGTCGAAAGAACTAAAACTCGGAGATAGCATCGCTGTCAGTGGCGTCTGCCTCACGGCAGTCCGGATCAATCCGGGAGTTTCGTTCGGGGCTGATTTGGCAGATGAAACCTGGGTGCGCACGTCCTTTTCTCGCATCTCCGAAGGGGCCGAGGTGAATCTCGAACTTCCCATGAAAGCTGACGGTCGTTTCGGCGGTCACGTTGTTCAGGGTCATGTAGACGGCACCGGCAAGTTCATGGGGCTGGAGCCAATTGCGGGCGCCCAGGATTACTGGATGCACATCGAGATTCCCGCTGAGATGATGAAGTACGTCGTCTACAAGGGCTCAATCGCGGTCGAGGGAATCAGCTTGACCGTGGCGAAGATCGAAGGCCAGCATCTGACCATCGCGATCATTCCGCACACGACCGAAGCGACAAACTTGAAGTCGCTGAAGCCCGGCGACCCAGTCAACCTTGAAACCGACATCATCGCAAAGTACGTAGAGAAGATGATGGGCGGTGAGCGCGTCCAGGGCGCAATGGATCTGGATCGGCTCGTCAGCCAGGGATTCTAGTAACCCGCAAACTGGAGCTGATATCACCTCGGCTCCAGTTTCACAAACTCATCCCCATCCGTGGACTTTTTCGGGCTTCACGATGTAGGTGACTCGGACTTCGTCCGGCGGGCCCGGATACACATCTTTACCCAGGTACTTCTTCGACAGTTTGTTGATCTGTTCGCGCGCGCCTTCCTGCGTGATGTCCGTGACTCGTCCTCGAATCTCAACATACCGGTAAGAATTCTCTGGATCCATGATGGAAAGCGTTACGCGCGGGTCTCGCCGGATATTCAGGTCTTTCTGTCGTCCACGCGCGGAGTTAATGATGATGTTCTTGCCATCGAAGTCGAACCACACTGGTGTCACCTGTGGACGCCCATCGGGCATGATCGTCGCCAGATGAGCGAATGCCACCTTGTTTAAGAGGAGATCCGCGTACTTCTCAGGAATCGAAACGGCTTCAGCCATCGAGCCTCCTTCCGTCCGCTGAACTTAAAGATGCGTCCGATTGCAAAACGTTTCGCTCACTCTGTCTGCCATTGCAGATCGGTGCTGTAGAAATTGGTCAAGTCCGCGTGCCCCGCCAGCGTCTCTCGCTCGTGACCGTCCACGATCAATTTCAGCTCGGAGATTCCAGGGACATTCGCCGCCAGCGTCTTCGCTATGGAAGCCATCGTTAGTTCCTCGACGAGCACACCACTCCGGTGCTGATCTGCAAAAATCCCATTCACGTCCACGATGGCCCGCTTGCCTTCGATCAGGAATACTTCCGTGACATCCGCCCCGGCGCCGATCTGATGTGCTGAATTCTTGTCCTGCCAGGCGGAGATGAGCAACCGCAGAACTTCGCGAGCGCGGGCAGTCTTTTCGGACGGCAGGTTCGCGTTCACTTCGCGCTGCAAAAGAATTCCGCGTGCGTCGTCAGGTGTGAACAGGACTACTTTTTCCGCTGTCCCGGCGACAGGAGGCGCAACCGGCCTCGCGTCGGCCTTCTGCTGAAGTTCCAACGCTTCCCGGCGGAGGTGATATCCGTAAACGCCCATAGCCACCACGGCCACCAGCAGCAGCGCAATCGTGATCAACAAGTTGCGGGGCATCATCGGGAAGCCTCCAGGCTCGGCCGCAGGTTCGCGATGCTCGCTCCAATCGCGCTGGCAATTGCCTGCTGGTACACCGCCGACGTCAGTCCCTGCACCGAATCCTGCGGCGGGGCAACTTCGATCGCTACCGCCGGTTTCGCGATATTTCGCAGCGGCCTCAAACTGGCTTCCAGCGGCGAGCCACGGATACGCCGCGTTTCGAGCTCCGTTATCAGGCTTGCAGCCACCGTGTGGCTTAGGTCCAGATATTTCGCCTGTGCCAGGTTCCACGGCAGGAATCCGTGATCCGGCAGATGGATTGGCGAACTGAATCGTGCCGTAAAGAGCCGTACGCCGGTGCCGAGTGTATCGGCATGCACGGCGATATAGAGTCCCGCACGCGAGGTGTTGGCTGCGATTGCGCGCTGATCGATAGTTAGGTTCGTATCGCTGTCTCGCAGTAGGATCCCCGAAATCCCGCGCTGTTCCAGGTCTGCGCGGATGCGACGCGCGATGGCAAGGGCAACATCTTTTTCAAACAGTCCGCCCCCAAGCGCAGCGCCGGGATCATTGCCACCGTGCGCCGGATCGATGACCACCACGAACCTCGGTGCCGAAGGAGCGGCCGGACCTGTCGGCGCTGGAGCGGTCGGAGTCGGCGTCGCAGCCGTGCCCGGTTGAATTGGAATTGCTGCCTGCGGCGGAGCACTCTGGGCAACGGTCGGTGGTGGCGTCAGCGTGATCGTTTTGTTTCCATCGCTGAAGGTCACCAGCACGGAGCTACTGGTATTGAATGTCAATTCAGCAGCGCCGTTGATTTCCGTGAACAGAACCCGTGAAATGGTCGCATCATCGAGCGACATTGGATTCTGTGCTGCCGGCACCAGCGGTTCGCGCGTGAACGTCAGCCGAACTCGCCCTGATTCGGTCGCCACGCTGGGGTTCACCGCAGAAGAGAAGTGCACCACCACCTTCGGCGGATTCCCCTTCTGCACCTCAACCGTGTACGTCGTCGAAACATCCGAGACAAACAGCCGGCGTGCATACTCATGCAGATCTGCTTTTAGTCCGGTGAACTGGGTCACCAGCAACGGTGCTGCGGCGACCGGCACATATCCACGCTGGTTCTGGCTCCAGAATGGTCCACTCAAGGTAATTTTCTTACCCCGCAGCTTGACTTCATTCGATCCGTCCGAGAATTCCGCCTCCACCTTCTTTCCGCCAGCTTGCGTTCGCAGCTTCCACTTCTTTCCATCGCGCTCCAGAGTCGTTTGACCGAACGGATCAAACAAATCCGTCACGCTGACGTATTCACGTCCATCGCGGTCCACCACCGGGGCGGAGAAAGTCAGTTGTGGCGTGAAGACTGCCAGCCGGTTTTCTTCGGCGGCAGGCGCCAGTGCCAGCAGAAGCAGCACGAGCCAGGCAATCAATTGTGGCCGATGTCTCAAACCGAAAGTTTAACAGCGTTACGCTTCCGCGGATTCCACCGTTTTGCGTATCCGCGACTTGCGCAGCCAGAGATTCAAGAGCCACGGACGCAATGTGCTCCACGTTTCATACTGCGTTGAAGGAAGGAACTCCTCCGGAAGCGAATTCACGTATTGCTTGATCAGCGGATCGATTCCAAACCTCTTCAGATCGCCGACAGCGATTCCGTTTGCCACCGGCACGGCAGTACCCGCCGTCGTCTTCGGTCGAAACCGAATGTCCTTCGGCAGCCGGTCCTTCATCGCCACCCGCAACAGCTCTTTATCCACACACCACGGAATCGGAGGTATCCCCAGCAGGAACTTCAACACCCGCAGGTCAAACATCGGATGCCGAACTTCCAGCGGAACTCCCGTGAACCCCGCCTCCTGCAACCAGAACAGTTGCTCCCACCCCGGAGACATCAAGACTCGGTATGCCTCCGGACGCATCGTCTCAGGCACTCTTGTCAACCGATGTGCCTCAACCCACCGTTCTTCCAGATCGCATTGCTTCACAAACTCCGGATTCAACCACCCGGGAATGCGACCCGGATCGGGATCGCCTTTACGCCGTAGCGCCGTCCGCAAACCTACATTCGGCAACTTGCCATGCCTGAGCACATACAACAGGGAAGAAGCCAGCAGGGAAATCGCCTTCGCCGATCGTAGCGACTTCCTCACAAACTCCGCCGACGGATACAATCCCGGATCCCCTCCATACCCGCTCAGCGCCGCCGGGCTAAACTCCGCAACCTTGCTGAAGAAGTCGTTTCCACTTTGGGGAAACAAATCCATGCTGGGTTCAGGCTTCCGATGCGGCAACTCGTCCCATCCGGCAAACGGCTGATACGCCTCTTGATGATGTTGAACCAGAGGGATTCCAAGCGCATCGGCCGCGATCTTCGAGAACCGCTTCTCCGGGTCCGGCCCATTCGCTTCCGAGATGAGCGTGAAAGCCGCCACATCACGGCCCTGTGCCTTCGCCAGTGCCGCAACGGAAGTCGAATCTAGGCCGCCGCTCATCATTACGGCCACGCGTGCGTGATCACGAACTCGATCTTGAACGGCAACCTTCAGCAGCTCGACATAGTGTTCAACGTATTCGGAAGAACTCCTGAACCGTGTCACGCAATCCGTAGGAAGTGTCCAGTAGCGCTCAAGCTTCAAGCCACGGTTCAGGGTTAAAAGGTGCGCCGGAGGCAATCGCAGGACATCGCGATAACTCGTTGCGCTCGTATCCTGTATGTGATCGAACAACAGGAAGTCCGCCAGGGCGATCTCGTTCAACTCGTCCGAGACCTCCGGATGTGCGATGACACATTCGATCGTGTTGCTGATGATCAGCGCCGACTTCGTTACCGCGTAGAAAAGAGGTTTGATCCCGAAGTGGTCGCGTGCGCAGAGAAGCTCATTCCTCTTCGAATCGAAGACTACGAAGGCGAAGTCGCCCAGCAAATGCCCAACGCATCCGCGCTCCCACTTTCGGTAAGCCTCAGCGATGACCCGCGCATCCGAAAGCTCGCCAGCCCCTACTCCAATCTCCTGTCGCGCATCCAGTCGGATATCCCCCAGCACCGTTATCTCACCGGACACCGCAACCTCGCGCGTGCTTGCGTCGGGCCAGCCGACTGCAAACCCAGCTTCACCATTGACCCACGTCTCCTGCCGGACGCAAGCTCGCGCTTGCATCTCCTTCGACATACGCGCGAGCACGTCTCGGTCGACGGCCGATCCGTCCAGGTTGATAACCGCAAGGAATCCATTCACGGGAGCACTTGCGAGGACTATAACGCAGGCGAGTGGGAGAAGTGCAATCCTCGATGTGCAATGTTTTGCAGTAAGTTACCGCCAATTACTCAAGTAAGCGGCTTGTAAGTTGCTGAATCTGCGTTCGTTGATGACCGCTCACTTTGGCTTGCCGATTGCCCTTAGGATGGGTGTCATCTGAACACTCTGCCATGCGGCTCCGACTGAGTTCGACAAGCCTATCCACCAGCTAGGCTGCGAAACCGGATAGAGCTTCGATAAGACCCGTCATCTAACCAGATGACGGGTTAATTTTTTACGTCGCGTTCTCGATCGCCAGCGCCATCCCCATTCCTCCGCTGACGCACAACGTCGCCACGCCTCGCTTCGAGTTCCGCTTTAACATTTCATGGAGAAGCGTTACGGTGATGCGCGTTCCGGTGCATCCAATCGGATGCCCGAGTGCAATCGCGCCGCCGTTTACGTTCAAGCGGTCACGATCAAAATGCAGGTCCCGGTCGCAAGCCAGGACCTGCGCGGCAAAGGCTTCGTTCAGTTCAACCAAGTCGAAATCCTTCACCCCAAGCCCAATCTTCTTCTCGAGTTTCTGCATGGCGGGAACCGGACCAATTCCCATCGTCCTTGGATTCACTCCCGCCGACGCATACCCCACGATCCGTGCCAGTGGTTTCAAGCCGTTTCGTTTTACGAATTCGCCGCTCGCCAGCACCATCGCGGCTGCGCCATCCGTGATGCCGGATGAATTGCCCGCCGTGATGGTCCCCGTCTTTGAGAACACGGGGCCAAGCTTCGCCAGCTTTTCCATGCTCGCACCAGGGAAGGGATGTTCGTCCACTCCGAACACAGACTTACCCTTCTTCATCTCAAGGATTACTTCAACAATTTCATCCTTGAACCTTCCTGCCTTGATCGCGTTCTCCGCCTTCTGTTGCGAAGCGAGCGCAAACTGATCCTGCTCCTCCCGCCCTATCTTGTTCTCATCCGCCAGCACTTCGGCGGTTTCACCCATCACCATTTTTGCCATCGGACAGAAGAACCCGTCGCGATACATACCATCCACGAGTTCCTGGTTCCCCATGCGCAATCCCCAACGCGCCTCAAGGTAGTAGGGAAGTCGCGACATCGATTCCGTTCCCCCGGCGAGCACACACTCCCGGTCGCCGCTTGCGATTCCGTCATACGCAAGCGTCAAGCTTTTCATGCCTGACGCGCATGCCATGTTCACCGTGTAGGCTGGGACAGTTTCCGGAACGCCGCTGCGAATGGAAATCTGCCGCGCCACATTCGGACCACCGCCTGCCTGTCGTCCGTTGCCGAAAATCGTTTCTTCAACCTGATCGGCCGAAACCCCGGCGCGTTCGAGCGCGGCGCGTGCGGCTACCTCGCCCATATCGGCTGCGGAAAGAGATGCGAGCGATCCACCGAACTTGCCGATTGGCGTTCGCACAGCGGAAAGAATGAAAATGTCTGTCACAGAAAGAGTCTAGCAAAGGCCTTTCAGGTCAGCCGTTTATCGCACATTTGTGTTCTACTAGTGGAAGCAATGGCCGTCATCTTTGGAATCAATGCAGTCGTCGAAGCCCTGAAAGCCGGCGGACGCTCTTTCGACTACGTTGCCATCATGGCAGGACGTCGCGATGCCCGGGCCCAGGTCATTTTCGAAGCCGCACGGGATGCAGGCGTTCAAGTTCGTCAGGTATCGCGCGACCAGCTTGCTCGTCTCGCCAACACGCAATCGCATCAGGGCGTTGTCGCAATCACCTCAGAGAAGCAGTACAGCGATCTCGATGACCTCCTGGTCGAAAAGCGTGGCGCTCATCACTTCCTCCTCGTGCTCGACGGAGTCGAAGATCCTCACAACCTTGGCGCGATTATCCGCACCGCAGACGCAGCCGGAGCCGACGGAGTAGTCATCCCGGAACGGCGTGCTGCAGGCGTCACCGGCACTGTCACAAAAGCCTCAGCTGGCGCAAGCGAGTACATGCCCATCGCGCGGGTGACGAATGTAAATCGCACTCTGGAAGAACTGAAGGAGCGCAATGTCTGGACCATTGGTCTCGACGAGCGTGGTGACAAGAGCTACGACGAAGTGGACTACAACATGGATTGTGCGCTGGTCCTCGGCGCCGAGGGTGCGGGCCTCCACGAACACGTTCGCCGTAAGTGCGACTTCTTAATTTCCATCCCTATGCTGGGTCGCGTGCCGTCCCTGAATGTGTCCGTAGCCGCGGCGATCGTCATGTACGAAGTTGTCCGCCAACGGCGCAACCCGCTGTCGAAACCGAAAAAGTCCTGATGGCCTCGCTGTTCCGATTTCTGCTTCTCGTCTTGCTGCTGGCGCCGCTCGCTGCGGCCGCTTCGCTGGACCGAAACGCATTCACCTTCACAAAGTACGATCTTGAGGTGCGCACCAATCCCGAGGAAGCTGCCATCGCAGTCCGCGGGAATGTCACTCTCCGCAACGACACAGAGCATCCGCAGACGGTCGCGGTTCTCCAGGTATCGTCTACGTTCGACTGGCGCATGATTGAAGTCGGTGGCGCCCCGGTTCAGTACTTGCAGCAGCCCTTTGCGTCGGATATCGACCACACCGGCAAGCTTACGGAAGCTATTGTTACGTTGCCTCAACCCGTCCCGCCAAAGGGAACGGTCGTCCTTGATATCGGCTACAGCGGCACTATTCCGAAGGACGCAACCAGGCTTACACAGATTGGGGTTCCAGCGGCCCAGGCGCTGTCAAGCCAGTGGGATCGCATCGGTGCTGATTTCTCCGGGGTTCGAGGCATCGGACACGTTGCCTGGTATCCAATTGCGACTGAGGTTGGCAGGCTTTCCGATAACACGCTGTTTGATGTCATTGCCGGTTGGCAACGTCGCCAGTCGGCCAGCGTCCTGAAGACCCGCGTCTGTTGGATCACCGATGAAGATCGCTCCTACACCGTCGTGGCCAACGGAACCTTCGAAGGTATCGGTGGTGGCAGCAGTGCCGTCGAGGGTGCTCGTACCGGATGTACCAGTTACAGTTTTTCGCAGCTCTCCGAGACTGTTCCCACATTCGCCATCGCCCCTTTCGAAATGTTGTCACGCCCATCCATTTCGCTGTACTTCCTGACTGGCCATGATTCGGCCGCGTCTGACACGGCCATGGCCGCGGAAAAAGTTCAACCATGGCTTGAAGACTGGTTCGGGAAGGCGACAACAAAGATCCAGGTGGTTGAACTGCCGGATGCGGGTGATGCTCCGTTCGAATCAGGGGCCATACTCTTCACGCCGCTCAGCAGCAAAGACAAAAAGCTTACTGAGATACAGATGGCGCAGCAGCTTGCAATGGCTAGCGTGAACAGCCCACGCCGCTGGATTCGCGACGGCCTCTCGCAATTCGCACAGGCGCTTGTACGGGAACGTCAGGATGGAAGACGTTCGGCTCTGGCTTTCCTCGAAAGCCGCATGGCTCCGCTTGCTGCCGCCGAATTTCAGAATACCGAAAACACCAAGCCCTCCGGCGACGCTCGGCAAGCGCTCGTCTCCACTACCGACGAGGTTTACTTCCGCTTCAAGGCAATGTACGTGTGGTGGATGCTGCGCGACTTGATCGGCGATGTCGCGCTTCAGGCCGTGCTCAAGGACTACAAAGCCGATCAGGACAAGGATCCCTCGTACGTGCAGCGTCTCGTTGCCGCACATTCGAAGCGGGACTTGGAATGGTTTTTTGACGACTGGGTGTACCGCGACCGTGGCCTTCCCGACTTCAAGATCGCAAGCGCACCATCTCGCGAGACACTCAATAACTCCCATGTCGTCGCCGTGACGGTCGAGAACACCGGAGCCGTGGGCGCTGAAGTGTCTGTAACGGTGCACAGCGCGACCGGAGAAAAAAGCGTTCCCATGCTCGTTCGCGCCAGACAGAAAGAAATAACTCGCATCTCAGTACCGGGCAAACCGACTTCGGTGACCGTCAATGACGGAAGTGTCCCCGAAGCCGATCTGTCAAACAACAGTTTCGACGTGAAGTAGCGCCGTACATTTACAATTTCATTTCGTTCACACCAATATCGAGGTGAACTTTTGGCCTACATCCAGTTCTTAGGCGCCGCCGGTACCGTAACCGGTTCCAAGCATCTCATCAATACCACCAACGACGAACGCGGCAAGCAGGGATTCCAGGTGCTTGTCGACTGCGGTTTGTTTCAGGGCCCGAAGGAATGGCGCGAGCGTAATTGGGCCGATCCGCCGGTACCGCCGGAACAGATTGACGCCGTCATTCTGACGCACGCCCACCTTGATCACTCCGGCTGGATTCCGCGCCTCGTGAAGTGTGGCTATCGTGGTCCGATCTATGCCACGCCCGCCACCATCGATCTCTGCTCCATTCTCCTGCCGGATTCAGGCCACCTGCAGGAAGAAGACGCGGCCTTCCACAACAAACGGAAAACGTCGAAGCACTCGCCTGCATTGCCTCTTTACACCTTCGAGGAAGCGCAAAACTGCCTGCCTCAGTTTCGTCCGGTGAACTTCGGCGAAGAAGTCCAACTCCGTCCCGACTTCAGCTTCCGCTTCGTGCGCGCAGCGCACATCGTGGGATCGTCCATGGTCGAAGCGAAGGTAAAGTTGAACGGCGACTTCCGGCGCATGATGTTCACCGGAGATATCGGACGCGTGCGCGACTCGCAGGTCGCGCCGGGCCGTGTCGTCCGCTCCGGGCCCACCGAGGGACAAAGTACCGATCTGCTGGTGATGGAATCCACGTATGGCAATCGCGAGCATCCCAAGACTGATCCTCGCCCAGAATTGGCGCGCTTGATCCGCGAGACGGTCAAGCGTGGCGGCAGTGTCGTAGTTCCTGCTTTTGCCGTCGAGCGCACTCAGAAGTTTCTGTTCATGTTGAAGGAACTGATGGAGGCCGGAGAGATCCCGAAGGTTCCTGTCTTCGCCGATAGTCCCATGGCGATTGAAGCTGTCAAAATCTTTCTAAAGCACACCGAAGAGTTCAGCGATCAGACCAGGCAGTTGGTTGCGAAGCTCGGATCACCGCTGGAGTGGGAGGGTTTCACCTTCGCCAAGACTCCCGAAGAATCCAAGCGCATCAACGACGTGAAGTATCCCTGCATCATCGTTTCGTCGAGCGGCATGGTTGCCGGCGGACGCATCCTGCATCACCTCCTGCTCCGCCTGCCCGACCCGCGCAACCTCGTGTTGTTTATCGGATTTCAGTCACCCGGCACGCGCGGTGCCACCATTAAGAGCGGTGCAAGGGAAGTGAAGATTTTCGGAGAGTTTGTTCCCATCCGTGCGCAGGTCGCAGCCATCGAGCAGTTCAGCGATCACGCCGACACTGCGGAGCTTCTCGAATGGCTGGGGACCTTCCAGGGAAAGCCTGATCAGACTTTTCTGGTTCACGGCGAGCCTGAAGCTTCACGCCTGTTGCAGGCGGCGATCACGAAGACACTCGGTTGGAAGGTGGACATCGCGGAGTTCCGCGAAAAAGTTCACGTATAACTTTAGCTATTTCGGAAGCTTAAAAGTCACGCTGACGTTGGTATCAACGTCCTGAGGTTGTCCGTTCAGGCGGTACGGCTCGTATCGCCATTCACTGACGGCCCTGATCGCGGCCCCGGCCAGCACCGCGTTTCCTTTCACCCGGCGAATGTTCTCCACCGTTCCCAGCTTCGTGATTCGTATCGCGAGCACAACCTCACCCTCGTAACGTTGCTGCTTCGCGAATACCGGGTACACCGGGTTCACTTTCTGGATGAGCCTTCCACCGGTAAGACTGCTCGAGGACACGGAAAGCACGGGTGTGTTCGCGCTGGCGGGCAACTTCACGCTTCCCATGTTCGGGGACATGCTGATGCCCGTGATCGACGGTGCGCTGATCGGCCCGTCATCGCTTTGAAAGCTTTGTCGTCCCGGCGTCAGGATCAACCGATTGTCTTCCGCTGGCCTGCGTACCGAATCTTCGGCCACATGTTCCGGCTGCCTTGTCTTCGCTTCCGGACTCTTAGCAGAATCCCCAGTAGCCTGATTGGCAGCGTGGTTTTCCGCCGGCTGCGTCGCAGCCGGTTGCACGGGAGCCGCCGCGACCGGCTGGCTCGCCGCTTCAGAGGGCGGTATCACTTTAGGAGCATCCGTTGACGCCTTCTTCGAACGCCACGCAATGATGCCGAACACCAGCAGCAGTACAAACACGGCCGCGGGAATGATCACCATCATCCGGCTACGCGTCGTTTCCCTGGTCGCTTTGTGGAACGCCTCGTCCGCGAAGGGAATTGCCCCAAACATCGAAGTTACCGGCGTAGTTTCGACGGCTTCTTCCACGGGAGCTTCCGCCGGCAAACTTGCCATCGCCACCGGCTCCGGTCCTGACACCGCCTGCTTGAAGAGGTCGCCGATCTCAATGCTCTCAAGCGCCGACGTCCCGTCGGACTCCGGTTTGCTCGCTTCTTGCGCCGTCTTCACCGCAGTCGCAACCTCTGCGTTTAGCAACGACGGCTTCCGCTCTTTCACAACCTGTGGCACGATCGTTGGCTTTGCGACTTTATCCGCGTTTGTGAAAGCAAGCTCCGACGTCATCTCCGCGAGTCGCTCAAGCAGACTCGTGTGCTGCTCACCGTAAGCCCTGGGGTTCGGGGAAAAAGCTTCCAGCACCCCTCGCACGTCGCCGCCCTTCATCACCGGAATGATCAGCGACGACCTCAGGTTCAAGTCGCGGCAAACATCACGGTCCACCCGACGGTCCAGTTCTGTATCGTCGCAACGGACCGTCTTCGCCGTACGGATACACTCTCCCGTTAGCGCTGAACTTGCATCGATCTTCACGCCGGGTTCTGGCGCCAACCCCACACTGGCGCAGCACACCATATCGTCGGAGGTGCCCAGTGCTATGGCCGCGCCGTGGGACCCGGTGAACTCAATCACCTTTTCGACGATGAGTTGCAGTGAGCGTTCCAGGTCCAACCGATGAGCGGCAATCTGCGCTTTCACCTCGCGCACCCGGTCCAGCGTCGCCGCTTCCGAGCCGGATTCCATCGAGCCCTTTTGGATCGTCGATGCAGGCAGGGACTTCAACCAGCGCTTTAACTCGCCCGCGCTGCCGCCTTTCAGTTGATGTACCTTGATGCCGGCGCGGCCCTCATGGTCGTAGCGGGTCACCTGGCCCGTGCCTTCGATCTTGATCGACGAATCCGGAAGCGTGAACGAAAACTCAACGTCCGTTCCCACTTCCACCGAGTTCAGCACTTGCACACCAAGTCCTGACTCGCTCACGTCCATCATCAGCCCGAACCCCGCCGGTTCCATCTCCACCGGGATCAGGACGTGATCGAAAACCGAGTTACGTTGCGACTTTCTCCGTTCCGAAACTGCTGCCCGAGCTGTCGCCGATTCCGCCATTGCTATTGCTCCGCTGCCAACATTGGGTTGTTTATTTCTGCTCACGGAAAGTGTTTAACAGTGCCCGTTGGCCGCGCATCCGATTGGCTTGCGCTTGCCGCGGAAGCTACCGGCTTCGGGCCTGAATCCACACCCGCATTGTCCATGATCTTGATCGCCAATCTCAGCGCGTCGATTTCTTTCTGGAGTGTCTCCATCTGCTGTTCTTTCAGGCGAAGAACGTCGTGAATGCTTTGCATTTGTCCTCTTTAAGGTCAGGCCGGAAACCGGCTGGTGTGGTTGGAGCGAACGCATCCGCCCCAGCTGTGCTTAGTATGCTAACGGAGTACGGCCCAATTCGGCAGACCGAAATTAGCCCAAGCACAAAAATATTTCTACCTAGGGGATTGCCCTAGACATCGGCGTTACCGGCTACGCGTAAACTCCTGTAGTAGCTTCAACTTAGCCAGCGCTGCCCCCGATTCCAGCGATTCCACCCCCAGCC